>CAZHIV010000410.1:0-18656 GCA_964532675.1 uncultured Planctomycetaceae bacterium | reverse complement strand
GGAGGCGTCGAGACGGAAGCAGTCCACGCCGATCACTTCGATCATCCACTGGGCGTTGCTCATTAACAGCCCGGTGGCGTTCTCCAGCACGGGATCGCCAGCGAGCGGATTCGCCGAGTTGAAGTTGTACCGCGTGACGCTGCCGCCCAGCGCCGGGTCAGTGAGCACCAGGCCGCCCAGCGCCTGGTCTGTATAGAAGCGGGCGTTGTTCGGGTCCGGCTTGTTGTACAGCGTGCCGGCAGGAATGTTGTTCGGCCCCTCGGCGATGGGGTGGCGAATGAACTGGTGATTCTTTTCCTGGGCGATATCCACCAGCCCGGCGAGCTGGCCCTGCAGATCGCCCGAGTCGCTCGGATTGTGGAAATCGCCGTAAGGATCCTCGGGCAGGACCAGGGCAAAGCCTGGATAGCCGCCCAATTGCACGAACGGCTCGTCGAGCGAATCGCCGAAGCCGTTGTGGTTGGCGATGAAGTCGGTATAGACGCTAATGCTGGCCTGGTGGGCCGCCGCGATCTTGGCCTTCAACGACGTTTCGGTGCCGTACAGCGTTTCGTTCCGCGGTTTGCCGAGATCGAACCGGTCGAACACATCGTAGCCGACCGAGAGCCCGCCCGTATCGGCCCGCTGCGGGGGCGGCAGCCACATCTGCCCGTAGCCGATCTGGAAGATATCCGCCATACGGTCCTCGATCGTCGTCCATTTCGCTTCGAACATCTGCAGGATGGCCGGGGCGGAGGTATCGACCGCCGGGGCCGGCGCCGGCGCGCAGGCCAGCGCGGCCGCCGCGACCAGCCATCCGGCCGCGCGCGAAACCAATCGCCGCGTGATGCGGTTGCCGCTCTTGCTTAGTGTTCCGTTCATTGCCTCTGGTCATCCCGATCGGCGACCGCGCGGATTCCAACCCGGCGGCGGCTGCGATTTAAGTTCGAGATCGATTTCGTTGTTTCCCGGTTCCACCATGAAACTGAGCCCCGACGTATTCCTGGTGCGATACCACGGTGGCGTGATTGGCTTGCCGGACGGCGGCGGCCCGCCGCTTGCCGTCTGGGCGACCGCCGGCGGCTCGTTGGCCGTCACGGTCACGTAATAATCGCCAGAGGGCAGCCCTTCTTCGCGGCCGGTGCGAATCACGTACGTGCCGTCATCCTGAATAAGCCCATAGGCGGCCGGGCCGCCAGCCTTCGGTTGGTAGGCGACGGTGCCGCGCGGCACGATGTTCCCATCCAGCTTCACCACGCCGGATACCGTCGAGTCGTACGGACCGCCGCAACCGGCAACGGCCATCAACGTGCAGAGCGACCCTGCGAGAACGAACAAGCGAATCAATCGCATGATCATGGTGCCTGGTTCTCCGGAATCACTGCTTGATTGTCTTCCGCCGGCGCGTCCTCCGCTGGCTGCGCAGCCTCTGGTGAAGCGGCTTCCTCGGCAGGGTCGGCTTCGTCGCCAGCTTCGTTGCTGGCGGATTCAGCCGATTCGTCGGCCGGCGGCTCCGGCTCGGCACGGTCGAGATTCAGCACGATGACTTGCGGTCCCGGCTCGACCGTCCGTCGGAGGTCGGCCGTGTTTTTCTGGGCGTACTTGGAAGCGATCAACGACGGCCCCGGTATGGGCGGGCCGCCTTCGGCTACCACCGAACCTTCGGCGGGCGGCGCCGTGATGCTGACCGTGACCACGTATTCGCCTGGCATGACCGTACCGCCGTCGACTTGCTGCAAATCACCCTGCCCTGTCCGCAACGAGTAGCTACCGTCCGGATGGATGTGTCCGACGGCCGGCCTGCCATCGCCCACCGGATGAAAAGTCACTGTGCCCGATTTGGCTAGCTCGCCATCGATCGTCACCGTGCCGGTTACCACGGAATCGTATTCGTACGCCGGGCCGCCGCAGCCGACGAACGTCAACAGCACCAGGCTGACCGCACTACGAATGGTCCAAGTCGTGTTGTCGCTCATGGTGGCGTACTCGCGATCGTGCTCGCTGTGTCGTCCTCGTTGCGCGTGCACATGCTCCGATACTCGTTATGGTCGATGCCTTCGGTAAGGAAGTGCACCGATCCATCTGCCATGACGAATTGGGCCCCGCCGGGGTGAAAGCTCCTGAAGCCGCGGCCCTCCATCCAAGTCAAATGCCGGGTGGATATGTCTGGTGCGGGAATGGTGAAATGGTTCAACGGAACGCCGCAGCTAGCCCAATCGCCGTCGGAAAACAGAGCGGCCGAGTGGAAATCCTGTTCGACCACCCCCTCGCCCACCATGATCGTTTTGCTGGTACCGTCGGTAATCTGGCGAAATGTGATCGGTTTAAAGTAGGTGTTCCTCCAAAAAAGGCCGTTGCACTC
This sequence comes from uncultured Planctomycetaceae bacterium, assembly GCA_964532675.1. Lineage (GTDB taxonomy): Bacteria > Planctomycetota > Planctomycetia > Pirellulales > Lacipirellulaceae > JABDGM01. The sequence goes on along the minus strand of CAZHIV010000410.1, from coordinate 16,315 downwards.
GACTGTGTTATGGCAGTCTGGTTTCGAGCCGAAGTCCGGAAACGGACCGACATCGCCGCCCGTTCCGGAACCGATCACCGAATCCCCAAGGCAGCCCTTGTAGCTGGTAGTGCCCACCAGCACGCCATCCCAGTACCACTGCTGCGTCGAAGGCTGCGCGGAGGCGTCGGAGGGGCAGGTGAGCCAGGGCAGTTGCTCCGCCACGATTGGTCGGATGGACATCGCGCCCATGCCGATGCCCTTGTTCGCCTTCACCCCAAAACCATTGCTGGTACTCTTAATCCCTTCCACGATGGCGTCATAGCTGGCGACCTCTTCCATGAACGGCAGCATGTCGACGATCCAGCCTTTGCCGGTCCACCCCTTTCCGAACGGCGTTATCGACAGGTTGCTGTTATCGCCGACGGGATCTCCCTTGCGATTCTTTTCTTCGCCCCATTGCCCGATGCTGACCGGCAGATGATTATTCGTGTCGTGATAGTTGACGATCGCGACGCCGATGTTCTTGAGGTTGTTGGCGCAGCTCATTCGCCGGGCCGCCTCGCGGGCCGCCTGGACCGCGGGAAGCAACAGGGCCACGAGGATGCCGATGATGGCGATCACGACCAGCAGCTCGACGAGCGTAAAGGCGCGACACGTAGCCGTGCCAGTCCGAGACGCGATTGCGAGTTTCGGGAAAACGCGCCTACGTGGTCGCCGCGGCGACCTCGCGGCAGCTACGTTGCTGAACGCGCCGTTCGCAATGGGAAAAGAGGACTGTTTCATGAATCCGTCCTTTCGTGAACGAATAGTCCGCCGGCTACGCGGGTAGTTGGACTGAATAACTGAATAGTAGAGCGAAGCAGGCATGGGAAAAGGATCCAACCGACGGCGCAGGGCGCGCGCCATCATCGAGCAGGAGTCGACTGGCGGAGGGGCGGCGCGGCGACAGGCGTGCCGCGACGCGCCTCGGCCCGTTGGCTCAGTAGGTCAGGCTGTGCCTGACAACCGTCCGTATAAGGTCTCTGTCAGGCGGAGCCTGACCTACACACAAACCGACCCCTGCTCGCCGGCCGGTTGACCGGCAAGCAGGCGATCGGAAAATCAATCCGCAATACGCACTACGGCTTCGGCTCTTAGTCTCGGCGTCGCGAGCAGACCACAAAGCCCACCAGCGCCATACCGAGCAGCATCAACGAACTTGGCTCGGGAACCACGGTCAGCTCGAAGTACTGGTTTCCGGCGAAGTTATTGAAATCAATGCCGGAAAGGCTGCCCGTGAATCCCCCAGCACCGTCGCCACCCAGGTTGCCGGTGCCGGCTGGCAAGCCAGCCAGGGTTTGGTTGGAGTGGTAGTTGTTGTCACCGTTGCCGTACGCGGCATGGATCTTGATCACGTCGCCGAGACTGGGACTGCCAATGTCGGCCAGCGCGACCGAGAACTCAAAGCCGGTGAGCACAGCCGCCGCGGCAACCTGATTCGCCGGACCGGTGCCGCCAGAAACGCCAAGGACGTTCGTGTTGTTGAACCCGAACTCCAGTGGTGAGCTCAGGTACGACGTCGTCCCATCGCCGTTGCCCAAGGCGGTACCGCTCTGGATGCCGGTGCCCGCACCAGTGGTCGCGGCGCCGAAATCACCCCGGCAGTCGCCGTCACAGGCGAGGCCGCCCTGACGATCGACGATGTCAACCTCGAACGCGCCGCCGCCCCAACGGCCGAAGATGTGATAGTCGGCTGTAAAGCCGGTATCGAACGTCAAGCCGCCGAGGTTCTGGCTCACATTGCCGAAGTCGTACAGCGGGCTGCTCGACAAGACGTTCTCACCGCCCGATTTCGAGTCGATAAACACGCTGACCTTGTTGAAGTTCGGCTGGATGTTGCCGGTTAGCATGACGTACAAGCGACCACCGGATATGGTGGCATAACCCGCGTCAAGCTCGCCGCCGTCCCCGAAGCCAGTCGGGTCGTTATTGTCGCCGAACTGCGTCTCGACCGTCTGCACGGCCAGCGGCGAGCCATAGTCGAGGTCGCGCGTGCCATCGACGATGGGCGCCGCCCGCGCGGGCACCGCTGCCACCGCCAATAGTAAAACACCTAGAAGTAATCTCATGAGCGATCCTCCATCAAAAAAAGGAACTACCCCGCAAAACAGAGCTGTCAGCTATTAGCCATCAGCCAGACGAGTCAGGCGGAGCCCGACGTCCAAACCTTCACCTCCCCATTGGCAGCAACTCGTGCATGGGCCAGCCGCTGCTCAACGCTAATCCCTGCATCCTGCCCCCTGCATCCTGCATTCTCAGCTCCGCCACGCGCGGCATCAGCCGATCGGGCCCGCGGGTCCGGCGGCCCGTGACCGCGCGAAAAGTCGTGCCCACGCGGATCTCGTCCACCTCGTGAACTTTCATACCGTGGAAGTTCCCCAGGCTGATCCGGTCGAACGCGAAGTTGCCTACCAATTCAGCATCCAATATACAAGCATTTTCATCAATTAGCGATTCAGGGTTGCGGAATATCTCGACGCGATCTCGATTGCCCGGGCCAAATGCAATCCTGACCACAAAGAAGTTCGGCTCGGTATCCTCCGCCCCAAGCGGGGGATAATTCCGCTGGCCGTACACGTTGAAATTCGAAGTGACGCCGTAACCGGTGCCCTCCGCGCCATGGCCGATGCACAGCACGCGGTTGGCGTTGCCGTCACTTCGATGCAGTTCCACGCCGTAGAACACGTCGGCCGTTTTGTCGACCCGCTGCAGAAAGCTCAGGTAAACGACGGTGCCGTCGCGGCCGACCAGCCGCATGCCGTCCTGGTTTTCCACGAGGCCGGCGGCATCGAAGACGCCGCCGACCGAGGTGCCCAGCGAGCGGCGAACCCGGTTTTGATGCGCGCTCTGCACGGCCCGATTGCCCAGCGGCACGAGGCCTTCGTATTCGAGGCTGCCCGCCGCGACGCCGTTGGAGGTGGCGTCTTGCTGCGCGTCGGCCTCGACATTGAACCACGGCCCGGCCCAGCCGAAGCCGCCGTTCTGTTCGGCCAGCGGGCCGGACGGATAATTGAACCCGTCGTACGCGTACAGCCCGTCGTGCGGCCCCGGGGCGACCGACAACGACCGCACGAATTCCTCATCTCGAGCCGGTATCATCGCCACCAGCGCGGTGGCCGGTTGAATTCGAGCGCCCTCCGCGGTGTTCAGCTCCACGGTGCGGACCTGCTTGCCGCGATCGTCCAGTAGATGGGCCTTCACGAGCCCGCTAAAAACGTGAATTTCCGTCGCCCCTTCCGGCTCGGCCATGAGCCCGAATTCAGTGCCCAAGTCGACGATGTTTACACCGGCCGTGGCCACCTCGAACCCGGCGGCGCGCTGCGGCACGATCGCCGACAGTCGACCCTCGTGAAGATGGGCCTGGCCACGGGTACGAACGTCGAACGTCGCCGGACCTTCGAGCACGACGGCCGCCCCGTCGTCAAACGTGACTTCCACCAGGCCGGCGGCCAGTTCGAGCCGCTGTCCCGGCTCCAGCCGCGAGCCGAAGCCCACGCCCTTAGTCGCCGCATTCCATAGGCAATTCCGCGTGGCGGTGATGCGGGCGACCGTTGGGCCGGGCACGTCGTCGACCTGGGCAGGGGGCCGGCTGGCGTCTGGCGAAGACGCAAGCGATGGATCGCCCAGCAACAGCTCTCGAGTCATCGCGTGCGAGAGCCAACTGCTTACGGCCGCGACACCCAAAAGGCTGGCGGCGATCGCCAGCCAGGCATACCGCTTGCGTCTTCGCGGCATAAGTGTCGCGGCACGTTCGGGCGGCGCCGCCTCTTCGGCCGAAAGGAGCGACGCGTGCTGCGAATACAACTCCGCATGCAAGAACATGTAGTTGTTGTAGCAGCGCCGGGCGGATTCATCGTTCGTCAGCAGGGAGTCGAGGCACGAATTCTCCTCCGCGCTGAGCGCGCCGGCGCACAGCGCTCCCATGAGGTTGGCCAGCTCGTCATTGAGGCGATCGGCCGTCACCGCTGTCCCTCCATCGTCAACGTTCGTTCAATACACTCGTACAGCGATTTGCGGATGCGGTTAAGGGCCTTGTAGACCGTGTTCACCGGCTTGCCCAACGACTGGGCGACCGTCTTGAACGTCGCCCGGCTATCGCTGTAACAATGTCGCACGAGATGTCGATCCCGGTCGGGGAGCTTCTCCAAGCACCGCCGCAGGGCATCGCGCCGCGATTCCAGCAGGTCGACCCGTTGAACCGCGTCGTCGGCGAGCAATTCGACGGCCGCGTCGCTCAATTGCGGGCCCGAGCGACGCTGCTGCCGTCGGAAGCGATGCACCTGGTGATGTGCGATCACGCTGACCCACTTGACGAAATTGGTCCCCAGCTCGAACGTTTCGTACTCGCGCCAGAGTACGACGCAAACCTCCTGGAATACTTCTTCTGCGTGGGCCGCATTGCCGAGGAGCGAAACAAGATAGGCAAACAGCCAGCGATCGTGCTGGGCAAAGAGCCGGGCGAAAGCCTCTCGACGCTCCCGATCCGAGGGCGACAGATTGCCGCGTTCTTCCGCCACCGTTTCGCCACCTGGAGATAAAGTACGACCTCAGGATACACTCCGCCCGCCATTTGTTAGGCGCGCGGCAGCGGCAATCTGTACGAAAAAAGGCGGTTAACCGCCATCTTTTTGGCTGCCCGTGTTTGCGGCCGGGCAGGGTTTATCGCTGTAACCATTTGCCGGCGAAAGAGTTAAGCTTCTAGGTTTATCCCGCGCGGGCGTGGCCTTATTCTGAAAGTCCCCCTTTTTGGGGCGATAGGTTCTATTGAGCGGTGCCTGCCGAACCCGGCGCATCAAGGCTGGCTCACGTGCGATTCCTGTTCATCAACAACCACTGCATCACCGACCCCACCGCGGGAGTAACCCGCAGCTTGTGGACGATGCTCCGCTGGCTGGTCGCGGCGGGACACGAAGTGCGGGCACTGACGACGGCGCGATTCGAGTCGCTCGTGCCGTTTTCGTTCGACGAGCACCTTGCCGGGCTTAACGTACGGATTCGTTGGGATCACGAGCGGAAGAGCCAGCAGCGAACAAAGAGGACGCAGGGGGCGCGCAGCGGGAGGCGAGTCGCGCGGTTCCGCTTGCACGGCGTGGCCGTCACGCTGCTCGCGACGCTGGCGAACGATGAATCGGCCCCGGATGCGCGGGAGCAGGCGCAGTACTTGAAGCTGTTTGGCCAGCTGTGCGACGAGTTTTCGCCACATCAGCTTATCGCCGCGAATGGTCATTCGATGATCCGCGCCGCGATGGCCGAAGCGCGGCGGCGGGGCGTCACCACCGTGTTCGCCGTCCGCGGATTTGGCTACAACCGGGCCGAGCTGTTTTCCGACGTCCACCACGTCTTCACATGCAGCGAGTTCTTGAGCCGGCGGTTTCACGAGGAGACCGGACTGTCTAGCACACCGCTCGACCCGCCGCTGGTGTGGGCGGAAGTCGTGGCACCCGCGGAGCCGCGCAAGTTCCTGACCTTCGTCAACCCGTCGCCCCACAAGGGCGCGATGTTCTTCGCGGGGCTCGCGCGAATGTTGGGAGACAAGCGGCCGGACATTCCGATCCTGGTCGTGCAATCGGGCCGCAGTGCCGCGCTATTGAACAGCATTCCCGGGATCGATTTCACCCGGTATCCACAAATCATGGCGGCCCCGCCCGTGACGACGCCGGCCGAGTTCTTCGCGCTGACCCGTGCGCTCCTGGTGCCTTCCGTGTGGGAGGAGCCGTTCGGCCGCGTCGCGGCCGAGGCGATGATCGGCTAAATAACTGGTCGGTCGACGGCGTTAGTCCAAGCTTCGCCAGTTGGGGCGCATACGACACCAGTGCCGTAGGCGAATTTCCGTTCGCGCAGGCGCTTCCGGGGCGCGATCTTCTGGGCTTCGGTGCCCACCCCAATATGCTGAACGGTTTCGGCACCGATGCGCTCGGCGATACGGCCATCGACGGCGGCCCGCGCCCCTATACTCCTGAACCGTCATTCGGAGGTTACTCGGTAAACGACGTGGACGGCGTGGTGCTGGACATCGACGACTGGGATGTTGGCGAAGTATTTTCGCTCAACTGGTTCCTGGCGGCGATCTACTACCACTCCGCCGGATACGATCCCGAGACGAACCCCATTCTGCCCGTCGGCACCGCCGCGGAAGGAAGCCCGTTCGGTTTCGGCGTGCTGAATCTCGTGCGCATCGAGCCCACGATCGGGTCGCCCGCCGGTGAGTTGCCGGGCGCGGTGTTCGTCGACAACGAAGGCTTCGACCAGTCGGTGTACTCGTTCTACGATACGGTGTACGAGATCCCAAACCCGGCCGAGTTCGCCGCGGAAGTCGGCGTCGGCATCACCGCGCCGTTTCTCAATCCGGCCGACAATATTTACGACGCGCCGGTCAATACTCAGCTCGTGCCCGAGCCGAACGCCGTGGTGATCCTGGGCTGCGGAATTTTTACCGCGGTGGGATTTGGGCGCCGGCAAAAGAGGAAGCCAGACTCGTCAACCTGACGACACCTGCGGTGCCTTCAAACCAAGGAGAGGACGATGCCGATCACCGGTCTGTTCGCCTCTTCCCGTCGGCGCCAACCGTCTCGCTACCGCCGTAGACACGCGCCTGGTGCCCGAGCCTAGCTTCGTCATCCTCGTCGGCAGCGGGCTGTTGGGATTCGCCGCGGCGGGCGGGCGTCGCCGCGAACGCCGGCCGAAATCATAATCTCTGCCGTAAGCCGCCGCGCGGGCCGCCCGATTTGCGAACCACCGCCGCTCTCTGGATGAAAAGCCAAGATCGGCGTGGCGGCGGCGAATACCGAAGTACCCGCACCGGTTGCCGGGGCGTCGGTCGTCTTCTTGTCTACCCGCCAAAGGAGGAAGCCATGTCTCGAATCTCTTTGTTTGTAGCTCGCCGCGCGGGCGCGCTTGGTGCCGTCGCGCTCGTCGTGCTGTATGTAGCCACCGCGCACGGGCAGTCGGCGGCGCAGGGAGCCGATCGTGCCACCGGCCGAATCGACTTCGCGGATGCCGACCTGCCGGCGCCGGCGGTCGAAGTCGATTTGAGCCAGGGAATGTTTCGCGATTTGTTCGTCCTGGGCGACGCGGCCGTCGAAGGCGTGGCCGAGGCGCTGCTGCAGTCGGCCGACAAGAACAATGGCGCCGAGGGTACGCGGCTGGCCGCCGAGCAGCTCGCCGCCGCCAGGCAGATCATGCAGCTCGCCAGCGAGGTCGTTCGCGAGGTGCGGATTCGCGCGTATCGGGAGCTGCCCGATGAATACGGCAAGCCGGAAACGCTGGCGGCTCGATTCGACGAGCAGCTACGCGAAGGAAGATGGGACAACGTAGTCCGGGTTCGCGAAGATGAACAAAGCGTTCGCATCTCGGTGCTGCGCGACAACGGCGCCGTCCGAGGCGTCTTTATCGTCGCCGGGAACCCCAAAGAAGTCGTCCTGGCCAATGTCGTGTGCGACATTTCGCCCGAAAACGTGAAGAAGCTTTCATCCGCGGCGGCGACGATCGGCCTGGAAAACGGCCTTGCGCCCGTGATCGAAACGAAGATGCAGGAGCTAAAGCACCAGCGGCCCGCCGTCCCACCGCGGCCGCCGCAGCCCGAACGGCCGGCAGCGCCTCGCGAGTAACGCCGGTTGCAAGAACGCGGCAGGCGGGGTATAGAACGGTGCAAACCGCCCTTCCCTGCCCCGCCGCCGCTCATGTTTGAATTGATCGAACAGTTTCTCGGCGAGGAAGCGCTCCACGCCTTTTACAGTGCGCGGCACGCGGCCGTTTTATTCGCGCTGATCGCCGTAATGCTTGCCATTCTGGCCAAGGCGGCCGACCGGCTGGTCGGCGAGGCCGTCGTCGTGTCCGACCGGTCTGGCCTGCCCAAAATGGTGATCGGCGCGACCGTCGTGAGCTTGGGCACGACGACGCCCGAGGCCGCCGTCTCCGTGCTGGCAGCCCTTCAAGGCGACCCGGGGCTGGCACTGGGAAATGCCGTGGGCTCGATTATCTGCGACACGGGGTTGATCCTCGGCGTCGCCTGCCTGATCTCGCCGCCGAAATTGCCGCGGGCGATCGTCAATCGGCAAGGCTGGCTGCAACTGGCCTCCGGCATACTGCTGGTCGGCGCCTGCTGGCCGGCGATCGGTGTCAACCCGTTTATCGAGGGCGGCAACCTATCTCAGCGCGCCGGATTTCTGTTCGTTGGACTGCTCGTGGGCTACCTCTGGCTATCGGTCCGTTGGGCGAGCCGCAGCACAGCCGGCATCGCCGCGGAGATTGAAGAGCTCCAAAAGGAAACGGGCGACGCGGCGGCACCGCTGTGGAAGGTGTTGTGGAAGCTCCTGGCGGCGATCCTCATCGTCGTTCTCGTGAGCCACTTGCTGATCCCGGCCGTGCGGGAAGCCGCTCTGCGACTCGGTGTGCCCAGCGCGATCATAGCCGCTTCATTGGTGGCCTTTGGAACGTCGCTGCCGGAGCTGGTCACGGCGGTCACGGCTTCGCTGCGGGGCCACGGCGATTTGGCCGTCGGCAACGTCATTGGGGCGGATATTCTCAACGTGCTGTTTGTCGCCGGTCTGTCGGCGGCCGTGACGCCCGCCGGCCTCGATGCCCCGGCCGAGTTCTTTCGAGTCCTCTTTCCCGCCTTGCTGATAGTCCTCATCGTGTTCCGCGTGGGGATCATCATGTCGCGCGAGCGGCTTGGCCGGACGTTCGGCTACATCCTCGTAGCCACGTACGCGCTCGCCATGGTGGTGAGCTACGCGCTGCTGCCGCGTTGAAGAAGTGCGCTTCACGCCTCCTTCTCGTACTTTTTCCGGATGAACTCGAAGATTCGTTCGCGGCTTTCCTCGGCGGAGACGTCGCCGTTGCGGCCCAGCTCCTGGGCCCGATCGGCCAGGTCGTCGTCCTGGATCATCTCGCGGAACCACCGCTCGTAATCGCCCTCGCGTAGATGAAACAACCACGTTTCGTCGTCGACCCCTTCGCCGAGCTGCATGAAGATCCGCAGGTTTTGCGCGGCCAGGTTGAGCTCGCCCTCCGGGCCGCGGAAATAGAAGCGGTCGTCGGGGTCCATGTCGCCTTCGAGGTATCCGTGGCGATGCCGCTGATGCTCGCCGCGGGGCGGCATCCGCCGAAACCAGCAGGGCGAGCCGCGCCGCCGCCACCAGGCCAGCGCACGATGCTCCTCCCGATCGGCGGGCGGCGCCACTTCCGGCGTTTCCTCGCCCACCAAATCGCAAAACTGCGCTAGACTCTCTTCCGGCTCGTCGCCGATTGCGACGAACAAATCGATGTTGCGCAGCACGACCTCCGGCAGCCGGTCGATAAACGCGGTGATGTACATCACGCTGCGCAAATCGTCCAGCGGCAGCTCGGCGATAGGTTCCCACTTGGTCGGCACTGGATAGTGGGCCTCGTCGATGAGGTACCAATGCGGCCGGCCGTAGTGGCTGCGATGCTCCATCAGCGCCCGCAAGATGCCCGCGAAGATGGGCGGCTGCTCCTCGCGCTTCGCGCCAAACAAGCTGACCACACAGCTTCGCGACGGGTCCTCGAGCACTTCGATGACTTCCTCCACCGCCGGTGGCTGCTCGAGCGTTCCGAGCACGATGGGTCCCTTCATTCCGTGGTAGTCGCCCTCCGGATCGATCACGCACGTTTGATACTTGTGCTCGATCAGCTGCTCCAACATGGCGACGGCAAATTTCGACTTGCCGCCGGCCGGGCCGCCCGTGACCAGCACCCGCGTGCCGTATACGGGAACGCGGAGCTCGTTTCCTTCCAGGTCGGTGCCCATTACGATGCCGCGGCCGGCCCGATGTCGCGTCTTTTCCAGGTCATCGTCCAGAAGCTGGTCGATCAACTCCGTGACTCCCGCGCCGCGGGCGCCGTGCATGACGAGGTCGACCTGCTTCTTGACCACGTCGAGCGCGTTTTCGACGGCCGCCGAGGCTTCGCACAATCTCAGAAAGGCTTCGTCGTTTTCCGCGTCGCCGATGCCGACCGTGTTGTGGTGCGAAAGCCCGAGCCGCGAGAGCGCCGCGCTGAGACCGGTGGCCTTGTTGACCCCCGTGGGAAGGATCATCACGGCGCCTTTGTTGAAAATGATCTGCAGCTCGAGGCCCAGGTCGCGGATCGTTTTGAGGACGGTCGTCTCGTGCGGCTCCCAAGTGGCCACGATGACGTCGCCCACTTCGATGCGGGGCACCCCGCGGCGAGCCAGCTCTTCGACGAACCCGCGCGGCGGCGGATCGGTCAGACGCACGCGCTCCTCAGTTTCCGGATCGTAAAGCACCGCCCCGTTGTCGGCGACCACCAGGTCACAAAGCCCCAGTTGCGGGAAGACATGCAGCAACTGGTCCACGATCCGCCCGGTGACCAATACGACGCGGCGGCCCGATTCTCGCAAACGGCGAAGGGCCGCGATCGTGTCGTCGTCGACGCGGCCGTCGGTTGCCAGCGTCCCGTCGTAATCAACCGCCAAGGCGTGGTACTGCATAGGATATCCGGGGCGCATCCCCCTCCTTGTGCAAAAGGCAGGTTACCAAATAGTTAAGGCAGCAATTCCGATGCCACGACAAGTCGTCTGGGTCGCCCGGCTCCGTGACGCGGCAGTTCTTGGGACCTTCACCCGCCAAAACGCCGCCGGGCCGCGGGACAAGTGTCGCAACGCCAACAAGAAATGTGTCGCACGGACGTATGGTCCGGCGCGACGTGGTTGCAAAGCGGCCTTTTGACGAGCGATTTCCGGCTCGGACAGCAACGCGTCCAAAGCCGCTGAGGAACGGGAACGGAGCAGAGAGGAGAGTGCAAGATGGCGAGCGCGCATGCGCTTCGGCGGTCTCGGTTCGAACCGCTGGAGCTGAAGCAATTGCTGGCCGGCGACCTGCTAACAGGCATCGTCGGCTGTCTCCTTGCTGGCGCATCGGGCTGTTGCCTCCCCACAACGCGTGCTTGCGCCGGTGACTTCACTTTTTTGTACCAAGCGCGCGTGATTGAGTGGAAATATCGAGCCACGAATTGCTGTCTGCTAGCACGGCATCGCCCTGCCGCTGTTAACTCAGGCAACTTCGCCGACCTGGGCACCCGCCGCCAAAGAAATCTCTGCATGCGACCGATGCGATGATAGTAGGGACTTAGCCACTCCCGCCTGATGTCACCGCCGATCGTCGTCGAGACACACGATCGAGCGAGTGCCCCCCTTACCCCCCATTCTCCAAGGAAGGAGTCTCGCATGTATTGCTCGCCGCAAAGCCATCGGCTCGTAGCAGGAACCGTTCCTCTGACTCTCGTAGCGATGCTCGCGACGGCCGCGCTGGCCAACGAGCGGAAGCCGTTGCAGATGCCGCAGAACTACGCGCTGCTCGCCGATGCCTCGGCAGATGAGATGGCTTATCACACCGACTTGGGCGTGATGGGCGAAGTCGAATTGGTTCGCGAGCGCTATCCGGATGGCGCCGTTCGCATCGAACGCCAGGTGGCGCTCGATCGCGACGGCAACTACGTGAACCACGGCTCCTGGAAGATGTTCTCCAGCAAGGGCAACGTGATGGCCGAGGGCCAGTACCACTTCGGCCGGCGCGTCGGCCTGTGGACGCGGTGGCTCGGGCGGGACGATTCGCCGGTGTTCAGCGAGTTCCCCTTCAATCAGTTCAAAGCGCCCTACATGTCGCAGGCGCACTTCACCGACGGCGAGATGGACGGCGAATGGATTATCACCGACGCCGACGATCGCAGGATCCACCAGGTTTCGCTGAAGATGGGCCAGCGCCACGGGTTGACCATCAGCTGGCTGCCCAACGGCAAGGTGCTGCGACAGGCAGGCTACGATTACACGCTCCCGACCGGCGACTTGCTTGAGCTGAGCAAGAAGACCGGTGAGTTGGAGCGACTCGCCACCTTTGTGGAAGGCCGCAAGATTATCACGCACACGACCCACTATTACGGCAACCGCGAGCCTCAGAAGCAGACCGAGACGATGTACTTGGGCCCGGCGACGACCGAGAAATCGGCCGACGACTTCTGGCACGTGCGGCTCGCCAAGTACGCGGCCGAGGGCAAGGACCTGCGGCACGGCACGGCGAAGGCCTGGTATCCCAACGGCCGCAGCGAGTACGAAGGCATCTACCAGTTCGGCAAGAAGTCGGGCGTCTTCACCTACTGGCACGAGAACGGCCAGGTGGCCGCGACCGGCGAGCATCGGGACGATCGCCAGGACGGCTCCTGGGTCTGGTGGCACGAGAACGGCCAGAAGATGGCCTTCGGCAAGTACCAGGACGGCAAGCTCATCGGCGAATGGCGCTGGTGGAACGAATCCGGCAAGCTGACCAAGCAGGAGATCTACGACGGAAGCGAATCCCTCACGTCGCAGGACGAAAGCACCTTCGAGGTGAGCTTGCTGCCCGAGGACGAGGAGGAAGAAGTCACCTCGATCTTCTAGGACGGCCTACTAGAAAGGCGCCCGCATTAACCGCCCGGCTGATTGGCGGTTGACGCAAAAACAGGCCCCGCCGGACGCAAGTCCGCGCGGGGCCTTTTTTTTGTAAAACCGGTTTCAAAACCGGGGGCTAGCGCCCCGCGGCTGACAAAAATCGACCGGCGGGTACCATCTGGGTGGCTATCTGCATCGACGAACAGCGGAGGCTTAATCGCCCCCCTGCCCTGCCTTCACGTCGAAACACCAGAGCGTGCCCCAGTCGTGAATGTAGAGCCGGCCGTCCGCGACGACTGGGTAGGCCCACGGCTTGGCATTGTCGCGTTCCGGCAGATTCGGCGGCATGAAGCGGCCCCGCTCGCGATATGCCTCCGGCGTCGCTTCGACGAGCGCCACATCGCCCTCGCGCTCGCCGTGCAGGTACAGGCAGCCGTCGGCGTAGCACACGGAGGCCGGAGCGATGCCGCGTTCCTGGGTCCATTTTATCTCGCCCGTCTTGAATTCGACGCAAACCATCGTCTCGCGCGTCGTGCCGTACATGTAATCGCCGACCAGCACGGCGCCGCCGATCGCGGTGGGCAGCTTGCGATCGAAATACAGCTCCCCGGCGTCGACGCCCCCATTCTTGGCGACCAGGCGCACCGCGCCGCCCCCCGCGTAGTGGCTGCCGCTGTAGACGATCCCGTCGTCGGCCACGGGCGTGCCAATGTTCGCCGGGCTGGATTGGGCAGTGCGCTCGTAACGCCACAGGAATTCGCCCTTGTTCGCGTCGACGCCCACCAGCCCCTTGGCGAGGAATTGAACGTACTGCTTCACCCCCGCGGCTTCGACGATGATGATCGACGCATAACCGGCCGCATCGCCGTCCGGCACGGGGCACTTCCAAATCACTTCGCCCGAATTCTTGTCCAAGGCCAGAAGCGTCGCCTCCTCGCCGCCAGGCGTGACGACCAACTTCTCGCCGTCGATCAGCGGCGACTCGGAGTAGGCCCATTCTCCGTATTGCCCGCCGAAATCGGTGCGCACATTTCTCTGCCAGCGAATGTTGCCGGTGGCCCGTTCGATGCACGCCAGGTCGCCGTCGGAGCCCAGCGCATACAGCAACTCTCCGTCGACGGTCGGCGTCGAACGGGCGCCGGGATAATTCGGACGCTGATCGGGCTTGCCGACGTTGCCGAGCCGCGTTGACCAAACTTGCTCGCCGCTGTCGACCGCCAGGGCTTGCACATACTCATTCTCCAGGCCCTCGCTGCTGACCATGTAAATGCGGTCGTCCACAACAACGGGTGTGGAGTACCCATCGCCCAGCCCCGTTTGTTGCCACACCAGCCGCGGGCCCTCTTCCGGCCACTCTTGCAAAAGCCCCGTCTCCTTTGAAATGCCGTCTCGCTGCGGCCCGCGCCACTGCGGCCAGTTCGCCGCGAGCAGCCCGGCCAGCGCCGCCAGACCCATGCAATATCCAACGACGCGGTATCTCGGATGACGAAAAGTCATGTTCGCTCCTTGGCCCTGGCGATGATTTTCCCACGAATGCACTGGCTGAAACACTTCGAATGTGTGATATTCTTTGCCCAGTGATAACAGGTGTCAAGCGACCCGACGCGGCCGCAAGGTAACAACTGTGCCATTCTGGATTTAGCCCTCCCGTCATGGCCGAGCTACTCACTACTTCCTCGTTGTTGGCGCTGGTCGCACTTACGGCACTGGAGATCGTGCTGGGGGTCGACAACCTGGTGTTCATCGCGAGCCTCACCGACCGGTTGCCTCGCGAGCGCCAGCCGTTCGCCCGCCGCACGGCGGTGCTGTCGGCCGTGGCGGTGATGCTGTGGTTTATTTCGCCCGTATCGAGCTTTATCGAACGCCACCTCGTGTTCGTCGTGATGCTGAACCTCAAGCTCCGCGGTCAAAAAGTAAATCACGCGCCCACGATGTCCTGACGCCCTATCAACGTAAGATGGCAAGCGACACGAAACAAACATGGCGCGAAGTTTTCACTCAATGGCCGTCGGCCATTCCGCGCCGCGGCGTGGTGATCAGCACGCTCAACGAGCCCATCCCGTTCAAGGGCTTCATGACCAAGGAGGATACGCTGCTCTTGGAGCGCACGAATCCCGATCCGCTCGGCACCCGATTCATCGTGCTGGCCTACGACGCCATCCACATGCTCAAGCTGACCGACCCGCTCAAAGAATCGGCATTCACCAGCGCGGGCTACGCGGGGCAGCTCGCCAAAGTATAGCGCGAGAATCGCCGCCGCCAACGAGGACTAGGCGCGGCGGCGCCGAGTCGGGCCGAACGCCACGACGGCCACTAGCGCGAGCACGCCGGCCGCCGGCTCGGGCACGCTATAAAAGCGATTCTCGGCCACGTACACGGCAATGTTGTGGCCCAAGTCCATGCCATCCTGCTGGTCGAAAACCCAATGGATGCCCAAGTAGATGCGGCTCATGCCGTTTTCTCCATCGGGCGAATCTTCCGTCCCGGGGGCTAACGCCGCGTACTGGCTGAACTTATCGTACGCGCGGGAACCGCCGGAACCGGGTTCTTCCGAATAGAGCGTGAACTGCGCGCCGGGGATTCCAACCACTTCGCCGAAGTCGTTCGTGCCGAAGAACATCTCGATCGACTTGAACAAGGCACCCCCCATCGTCGCGTGGCCGGAAACGTACGCGGGAAACGGCGGTGTAAAGTCGTCCTCTTCGCCTGGCGTCGGATCGTTGGGATCGAAGTGATCGTCGCCGGGCGCGCCCAGCGGAACCCAATTCGGATCTCCCATCGTGCTCCCGTTCGGGTCGAAGTCGCCCGCGCGAATGCCCGAGATGGGCCGCCAAAAATCGTCCGCGAATTTCACGTCCCAAGCGGCGACCGCGGCGTCGGCCATTGCGACCGACGCCATCGCGAACAGGCGGGCGTTCTCGGCCTGCGTGTTTGGCGTCTGGCTGGCGATATCGATCAAGTTTTTGACGAACAATCGCGGCGGCGGTCCCATGCCGGCCCGATCGTAGGCCCAAAACAGGCCGATCTCCGTCGTCTCCGGGTTCGCGTCGCGCGAGGCGCTGTCGAGCGATCCCCATTCCTTGACCATATTATAGGCGTCGGCGTAGTCGGAATGATCGAGCGCCGGTGGACCGGGCACTGGAAAGTAGTCGCTGCTCGGCAGCACCCACGTATGCACCGTGCCCCAACCGGGACCCCATGCCTCTTGGTCCGGGTGCAGTGGATCGGGTTCCCAGTGACCCATGCCGCCCGGACCGGTGTACTCGATCATGTCGCCCGAGTGATCGCCGTTACGCTTGTCGATGTATTTCTGCGCAACGAAAGCGCCGAAGGCGGCGCCGGCCGTTTTCTCAGCCGGGCTGGCGACGATTCCCGCCAGCCGGCTCGCCAGGATCGCATTTAATTCAGCTTCTTGCTCTTCGTAGCAATCCACCAGCACGTCGTAGGCCGCTTGTGCTACCGCCGCTTCGAGATTCGCTTCCAAAGGCGAGGCGTGGCGCCTGACGAGCAGCGGCTGATGCGTCCGGTCGAAAGCCTGGTGCACGTCGTAGATGGCGCCGTTCATCATCGCAATGGCGCGCGTCGAAAGCCCCGGGTTGGCCTTGCCGTGCACGTCGCGAACGATGTCCTGGATCGTTGTATTCCAGTCGATCACCACGTCCGCCCGCGCTCGGCTGACGACAACAGCCAGACTGGCGGCGAGGAGTAAGATCAGGCTGCGGGTCATAGGTCGCCTATCACGAGGAAGTAAGCTCTATTGCGAAAGCGTGGGATCGTCCGCCACAAGTCAGAGCAACTCGCTCTAAAATCCGGTGCTGCAAGGCCGCGAATCATCGGCGCCATGGGGCAGCAACCGGTAACGAGAGGCGCGACGACTACAAAACTCCGCTC
>CAZHIV010000409.1:0-5831 GCA_964532675.1 uncultured Planctomycetaceae bacterium | reverse complement strand
GGCGCGAAGGCGCAAAGAAACATTTGAGAACCACGAAGGGCACAAAGACCACGAAGAACGGCAATTTTAATGAGAATGCATGCTCCGTTGTGTTATTCGTGCTCATTGTGATTAGCTAATCCTCTTTGCGCCTTCGCGCCTTTGCGTGAGCATATTCCACCAGTCCTCTCGACATGAGTGACCTCATTTCGCAATTCATCGCGGTCGCCAAAGGGCGTAATCACACGGTCGTGCTGCCGGAGGGCGGCGATCCGCGCGTGGCGGCGGCGGCGCGGCGGATTGTCGATGAGGGCATCGCCGAGCCGATCGTGCTGGGCGCGGCGGAGGAGATCGAGCAGGCGGCGGTGGAAGCGGGCGTTGCGCTCGGCGGCGTGCGGACGATCGACCCGGCCGGCGCGGCGAGCCTGGAATCGTACATTGCCGCGTACGCCGCGGCGCGCGGGCTGAACGAGCGCGTGGCCCGCCGAATGGTCGTGCGGCCCGTCGTATTCGGCGGCATGATGGTCCGGCAGGGCGACGCCGACACGATGGTCGCCGGCGTGCGCACGGCCACGGCGAACGTGATCCAGGCCGGGGCGCTGACGGTCGGCTACGCGGAGGGGATCGCGACGGCTTCCAGCTTCTTTTTGATGATCCTGCCGGAGTTTCGCGGCCGGAAGAGCGCGCCGCTGGTGTTCGCCGATTGCGCAGTGAACATTGCGCCGACGGCCGAGCAGTTGGCCGATATCGCCCTGGCCTCGGCGGCCAGCGCGGCGTCGCTGCTGGATGAGCCGCCGCGGGTGGCGATGCTTTCCTTCTCGACGCAGGGCAGCGCGGCACACGAGCGCGTGGAACTGGTGACGCGGGCGCTCGCGATCATCCGCGAGCGGGCACCCGACGCGCCGGTCGACGGCGAATTTCAGGCCGATTCGGCGCTCATGCCGCAGGTGGCGGCGAAGAAGCTGAAGCGGCCAAGCGACGTGGCGGGGCAGGCCAACGTGCTGATCTTTCCGGACCTCAATGCCGGCAACATCGGGTACAAGCTGACGCAGTACCTCGCCGGGGCCCGGGCGATCGGGCCGTTCCTGCAGGGGTTCGCCAAGCCGGTCAGCGACCTCTCGCGCGGGGCGAGCGTGGAAGATATCATCGCCACGACGGCCGTTTGCCTGGCGCAGGCCCGGGGGATGGCGGGCGCATGAAAACCCTGGTTCTCAATTGCGGCAGCTCGTCGATCAAGTACCAACTGTTCGAGATGCCCGCGCGCACGCTGCTCGCCAAGGGCATGGTCGAGCGGATCGGCGACGCCGAGGCTGCGATGATCCACCAGGAGCGGGGCGACTCGCAGCGGCAAGCGGTGGTGGCGGCCGATCACGACCAGGCGATGGAGGCGATTCTGGGGCGGTTGATGCCGCCGAGTGCGGGGTCGGGAGACCCGCGCACAACAGAGCAAGGGAGAGGGGGAGGTGATGATGAGGCGATCGGCGCGGTGGGGCATCGCGTGGTGCATGGCGGCGAGGAGTTCACCGGCTCGGTGCTGATCGACGAGGCGGTGCTGGCTTCGATCGAGACGACGGCGCATCTGGCGCCGCTGCACAACCCGCCGAACCTGGCTGGCATCCGCGCGGCGATGCACGCGTTGCCCGGGGCGCCGCAAGTGGCCTGTTTCGACACGGCCTTCCACGCGACGATACCGCAGGTGGCGTACACGTACGCGCTGCCGTACGAGCTTTACGAGAAGCTGGGCGTGCGGCGCTACGGGTTCCACGGCACGTCGCACCGTTACGTGGCGCGGCGCGCCGCCGCCATGCTGGGGCGCGACAAGCACGACATCAACTGCATCACCTGCCACCTGGGCAATGGCAGCTCGATCACGGCTGTGCGCGACGGGCGGAGCGTCGACACCTCGATGGGGCTCACGCCGCTCGAGGGCCTGGTGATGGGCACGCGGTGCGGCGACATCGACCCGGCCATCCTGTTTTACCTGGCGCAAAACGGCTACGAGTTCGCCGCGCTCAATGACTTGTGCAACAAGAAGAGCGGCGTGCTGGGTGTTTCCGGCCTGTCGAACGACATGCGGACCCTCCTGGACGAGGCATCGCGCGGGCACGAGCGCGCCCGGCTGGCGATCGACGTGTATTGCTACCGGGTGAAGAAATATATCGGCGCGTACCACGCCGCGCTGGGCCGGCTCGACGCCGTGGTTTTCACCGGCGGCATCGGCGAGAACGCGGTCCCCGTGCGCGAATATATCTGCAGCGGACTCGAGCCGATGGGCATCGAGGTCGATCCGCTGCGAAACGACCAGGCGAGCAGCGAAGAGCGGCGGATCGATACGGGCGCCGGCCGGGTCGCGGTGCTCGTGATTCCGACGGACGAAGAAGGCGTGATCGCCGCGGACACCTACCAACTGGCAACCCAGTAGGTCAGGCTGTGCCTGACGCGAAGGAGAACACGATTTCGTCAGGCACAGCCTGACCTACGAGAAGTCATGACCGACGAGCATAAACCGAACTATCGACCGCTTCGCGACGAGGAAATCAAGCAGCTCCAATCGCAGGGCTGCACGGCCACGGATTGGGACAGCGTCTGCGTGGCGGAGCCGTTTCTAGCGGTGCGCGTGCGCGATGTGGATTTCGTGGGGGAGGTGCTGCTGGGCTCGCTCGCCGGCTACGTACAGCGCCCCGATGCCCCCACCAAGCCGTGCGGCGTGTATCGCGCTCGGCTGGAGAATTGCGTCGTGGGCGACGGCGTGCGCATCGCCAACGTCGGTGGCCACGTGGCGAACTACCACATCGCCAACGGCGTGTTGATCGAGAACATCGGCGTGATGGAAACCCGCCAAGGGGCGCGGTTCGGCAACGGCGTCGAGGTTGCCTGCCTGAACGAGGCCGGCGGGCGCGAGGTGCCGCTGTTCAACGCGCTGTCGTCGCAGTTCGCCTACCTGGTTTGCGTGTACCGCTACCGCACGGAGGTGGTCGGACGGCTGATGGAAATAGCCCGCCGCGCGGCAGAGGCGGCGAGCGACTTCGGCACTGTCGGCGAGGGCGCATGGATCACCGGCGTTCCGAAGATCGTCGACGTCGCCATTGGACCGGCGGCCACGATCGACGGGGCCCAGTCGCTGGCGGGCGGCACGGTACTAAGCCATCCTGAAGCGGCGACGACGATCGGCGAAGGCGTCGTGGCAAAGGACTTCATCGTGGCCGAAGGGGCCCACGTCGCCGGGGGCGCGAACTTGCGCAGCACGTTCGTCGGCCAGGGATCGCGCGTGGGTCACCAGTTCTCGGCGGAGAACAGCCTGCTGTTTGCCAATTGCGAGGCGTTTCACGGCGAGGCGTGCAGCGCGTTTGCCGGGCCGTACACGGTGACGCATCACAAGTCGACGCTCCTCATCGGCGGGTTGTTCAGCTTCTACAACGCGGGCAGCGGCACGAACCAATCGAACCACCGCTACAAGCTGGGGCCCACGCACGAGGGCAAACTGGAGCGGGGCTGCAAGACGGGCTCGTTCTCGTACATGATGTGGCCTTGCCGGGTGGGGCCGTTCTCGGTGGTGCTGGGCAAGCATACGCGGAGCTTCAACACGGCCGACCTGCCGTTCAGCCACCTGGAGGCGGACGCCTCCGGGCGCTGCGAGCTGATACCGGGCCACTACATCGCCACGGTCGGCACGCTGCGCGACGGGGCGAAATGGCCGAAGCGCGATCGCCGCACCGGCCCCGTGCTGCGCGACATTCTGTGCTTCGAGGTGTTCAGTCCGCTCACGGTGGGCCGGATGGTCCGCGGTGCCGAGCAGCTTACCCGCCTGCAGGGGTCGGTCGAGCGGAGCGTGGCCAGCGTCAACGTCGGCGGGGCAGATATCAAGCGGGTGCTGCTGCGGATGGGCGCCAAGCGGTACACGGCCGCCGTCGAGCGGTATGTGCTGGAACAGATCTTCCTTCGGTTGGAGCGGAAGTGCGGCGACGGGGGGAAATCGTACCGCGACGCGCTGGCGGCCGACCCGAAGTCGGTCTATAGCTTCGAATGGGTGGACGTTGGCGGGCAGTTGATGCCGCGCGACCGGCTGGAAAGCCTGTGCGAGTCGATTCGCAGCGGGCAGATTGACACGACCGAGCGGCTGCAGCAGTCGCTGCACGATGCCAGGGCCGCGTACGAGGAAGACGCCTGGCGTTGGGCGCATCGACAGGCGCAGGCCTCGCTCGGAATCGACCTCGCCGAGATCACTGCGGAGCAGGCGAAAGACTGCGTGTCGCGGTTCTGCGAGCAGCAGCAAAAATTCCTGCGGCTCGTGCTGCTCGACGCCGAGCGCGAGTATGATGAAGGGAGCCGCGTCGGCTTCGGCCTAGACGGCGACGCCCAGGCGGCCAACGCCGATTTTACGGCCGTGCGCGGCAAGTTCGACGAGAACAGCTTTGTCAAACAAGTGACCGCAGAGATCGAATCGCTACCGGGAAGGTCCGAATCGATTTGCAAGCGACTGTAGGAGTGAGAACACTAATCGCCGCTAATCCACACTAATTCCGATTAGCGGCAATTAGCGAAGATTAGTGTTCCTTGTACATTTAGGATTCAATTGGAAAAGGGAGTATTGATGGCTGAGAATTCGGATCGCGTGAAGCGGGTTGTCGCGGAGACGCTGCGAGTCGATCAGGAGCGGGTGACCGACGATGCCCGGTTCGTCGAGGATTTGGGGGCCGAGTCGGTGCAGAGCATCGAGCTGGTGGCGGCGTTCGAGGAGGAGTTCGACATCGACATGGACGAAGAAGCCGCGCTGCAAGTAAAGAGCGTGGGCGACGCGGTAAGGTTCATCGAAAAGCACCTCAACGCGTGATGCCTGTCCTACGTTCCATCGCGATGACACTCGCTGCAGGCCTCGCCATGTTGGCGGCGGCCTCTATGGTTGCGGCGGCGGAGTCGGCTGCCACGAGCCGCGGCGAGCGGATGCTGGACGCCTATTTCCGCAGCGAAACGCGCAAGCTGGCCGAGGCCTGCCTGGCGGAGGTGCAATCGTGGGACGATTTTCTAAGCCGGCGGGAGGAGTTCCGGCAGCAGCTCCGCGAGATGCTGGGGCTAGACCCGCTGCCGGAGCGGACGCCGTTGCGGGCGGTGGTGACCGGAAAGGTCGAGCACCCCGAGTTCACGGTCGAGAAGGTGCACTTCCAATCGCGGCCGCGGTTGTACGTGACCGCCAACCTCTACCTGCCGAAGAATCTCGACGGGCCGGCCCCGGCCGTGTTGTACGTGTGCGGGCACGCAAAGTCGAAGAAGGACGGCGTCAGCTTCGGTAATAAAACGAAGTATCAGCATCACGGGGCCTGGTTTGCGCGGAACGGCTACGTGTGCCTGGTGATCGATACGCTGCAGCTCGGCGAGATCGAAGGCGTGCATCACGGCACGTACCGCGAGGGTCTGTGGTGGTGGAACGCCCGCGGCTACACGCCGGCCGGCGTGGAGGCCTGGAACTCGATCCGCGCTTTGGATTACCTCGAGTCGCGGCCGGAGGTGGATGCCGCGCGGCTGGGCGTGACGGGCCGATCGGGCGGCGGGGCATATAGCTGGTTTCTAGCTGCGCTCGACGACCGCGTGAAAGTGGCCGTGCCGGTCGCCGGCATCACGACGCTCAAGAATCACGTCGTCGACGGCTGCGTCGAAGGCCACTGCGATTGCATGTACCTCGTGAACACCTACCGCTGGGATTACGCGCAACTGGCGGCGTTGGCGGCGCCGCGGCCGCTGTTGATATCGAATACCGATCAGGACCACATCTTTCCGCTCGACGGCGTGATGGACGTTTATAACAAGGTCCGCCGATTGTACGAGCTCGACGACAACTTGAACGACCTGGGCCTGCA
>CAZHIV010000408.1:0-4439 GCA_964532675.1 uncultured Planctomycetaceae bacterium | reverse complement strand
AATATGACCAGCCGCTCGTCGTCGTCGTCGGATCGGCCCAGGGCCCGCACCAGCAGCGGAAGGCCCGCTTGCGAATCGAGGCTGCCGATCCGCCGCAGCATGAACTCCCGCACCAAGGGCACCGTGTGGCCGCACGACAGGCCCAGTGCCAGCGCCCGCTCGGGGTCGACCTCCGCCAACGGCTCGGCCGCGTACCAGTACATCAGCGGCAGGTTGTGATCCTCCGCGTCCTCGGCGTACCGCGTGAGCGCTTCCAGGATGTGCCATCGGTCGTCTACCGATGCGCGTTGGAGGGCTGAGGCGATTGCCAAACGAACGACCGGCGATGGATCGGAGGTAGCCAGGCCGAAAAAGCTCAATTGCCATTGCGCGACGATAGCGCCGGAACTGTCCGTAGTCAGTCGGACTCCCCATGCTCGGACCTGCTCATTGTCGTCCTCCGATATGGCCCAAGCCACTTCCGACGGCAATTGGCCCGTCAGGTGCAATGCCCAGATTGCTCGGAGCCGCCGGGGCGGATCGGAATGCGACAGGGCGATATCGGTGAGGCGATCGCGGGCAGCTTTGCTGACCTTGCCGAAGGCCGCTCGCTCTTGCAGAATCCGACGTGCATGGCGCACATACCAGTCGTTCTTGTGGAGGACCAGCTCGGCGAGGGCGAGGTCGTCGAGCTTGCGTAGATCGACGTTTGGGGCGGTAGATTCGGCGTCGCCGCCGACGCTAACTCGTGCGTCTGGGGGCGTCGATCCTGTATAGCTGATTTTGTAAATCCGCCCGTTGGTGCGGTCGTGGACGCTGGCGTCGCGGTCGTGACAGGCCTGCATGTCGTACCAGTCGATGATGTACACCTGAGCGTCGGGGCCGTAGCGGAAATTGAGCATCTGCGACGCCCGGTCCTCGGTGAGCAGAAAATCGGGTCCGTGGCTGCCGACGAAGCCCGAGCCGCGCGGCTTGAGCACGTCGACGTTCAGCCGCTGGCCGTGGATGTTGTTCATGAAAATCCGCCCGCGGTACTCATCCGGCCAGGCGCCGCCCAGGTAGATCATCGCCCCGGCATGGGCATGTCCGCCGCCGGCGTCGTCGGACCGGTCGTTGCCGGCGTGCGGAGTCTTGCCCAAGTAATGCCGGTGATCGGCGATGGTCGGAATATCGGCGTACGTGTACGGGTTGAAATGCTGCCCCGCCTGACGGTTATAGCGGGCGCCCGGAATCACGTGGAACAGATGCGGGATGACGCACGTCGTGCAGAAAGCCTGCCCGTGGTCGTCGAAGTCGATGCCCCACGGGTTGCTCGTGCCGTGGGCAAACACTTCGAACTCGTGCCGCGTGGGATGATAGCGCCAAATGGCGGCGTTCAGCGGCAGGCGTTCGGCGTCCGGCGTGCCGGGCTTTCCCACGCGCGAGTGCGTGAACACGCCGTGGCAGCCGTAAAGCCAGCCGTCGGGCCCCCAGATGAACGAGTTCAGCGTTTCGTGCGTGTCCTGGTAGCCCCAGCCGTCGAGCAGGATTTCCGGCTCGCCATCGGGCACGTCGTCGCCGTCGCGATCGGCGATGAACATAAGGTACGGCGCCGCGCCGACCCAGACGCCGCCAAATCCCACTTCCAACCCGCTCACCAGGTTGAGGCCCTCGGCGAACACCTTGCGCTTATCGAACCGGCCGTCGCCGTCGGTGTCCTCGAAAATCAGAATGCGGTCGCGGCCCTGGCCTTCGGCGCGGACCGGATACTCGTAAGCTTCGGCAATCCATACGCGGCCCCGATCGTCGAGCGCCATGGCAATCGGCTGCTTTACATCCGGCTCGGCCGCGAAAACCGTGGCCGAGAAGCCGGGCGGCAGCTTCATGGCCCGCGCGGCCTCGTCGGCCGGCAGCATCGCGTAGCGGTATTGGTCCGGGCGCATCGTGGGCTCTTCCGCGGCAGGCACTTGCGGCTCGCTGTCGTGAAAGCGGAAGTGATCGAAGTTGATATGGCCCCAGCCGATGCCCACCTGGTCGACGACGCGCAAATAAATCTCCCTGCCGACGACCTCGCGCAGATCGACCGCCACCGGCCGCATCTCCTCCCTGTCCAGCCCGCGAGCCTGGAAGATCACGTCCTTCGTGTCGGCCAGCACCACTTCCACGCACGTGAACTCATGCGCGCCACCGCCGACCAGAAAGCTTGCCCACGGGTGCGTTACGGGAAACGGCACCGACGTGATAGTTCCTTGCAGTCCGTCGCCGTCGTTCTCGAAGGTGCCGACCCAATAATCGCCCGCATGCCCGCTGACGCTGTCGGCCCGTCGAACGTGCACCGTATCGCCCTTGATCGGCTGCCCGCTAAACGCGGTGCCGACGCGCTTCCAGTCCTGCAAGTCGCCCGTCTCAAAATCCAGATTCAACACCCGCCCATCCGCCGCCTTCGCCGGATAGCTGCTTTGTTCCCCTCCCCGCTCTGGGGAGGGGCTAGGGGAGGGGCGATCCTTCCGTTTACCTCCAGGCTGCTGGATAAAGACAAACGTCCCCTTCTTATTGCCCACCACGACATCCGGCCGCCCGTCGCCGTTGAGATCCCCCGTCACTACCTGGGTTCCCACTCCGGAATCTGCGTCGATCCGGTGCGGCACGAACCGCGCCTTGCCGCCGTCGCGGACCGTTTCAAACCAGTACAACACGGCCGGATCGCGGGCCCCCGGGTCGTGGCCGTTGTGCGCCCAATAGCGCTTGCCGGTAACGATATCGGGCACGCCGTCGCCGTTCATATCGGCCAGAGCGAGGGCGTGCAACTGCGAAAAGGCGACGCCGTGGTCGTTCTCCTCCGGCCGCTCGCCCATGATGCGATGCTCTTGAAACGCGACGTTCCCGTCGTCGCCGCCGACGTTTTCGAACCAGGCCAGGCCGTAGGCATGGGCCGCCTTGCTGGTGACCACGTCGTTGTCGCCGTCGCCGTCCACGTCGTAAACGAGCATTTGCGCGCCGCCGCCTGCTGAAAACGGCACTTCGTGAAGCTCCCAGAACTCCGACTTATCTTCCGGCGAGGGCTGCTCCCACCAGCCTTCCTTGACGAGAATGTCCTGCCGGCCGTCGCCGTTCACGTCGCCCACGCCCAGGCCGTGCGTAAACCGCTGGTAGTCCCGCTTCGGCGAAATGGCAGTGAACTTCCACGGCTGGGTCGGATCGTCCGCCGGAATCTCCGCGTAACCCAACTGGCCGCCGGTCGAGCACACGATCTCCGGCCGCCCGTCGCCCGTGACGTCAGCGAAGTGCGGCGACTCGTTGTCGACGCCCTCGAACGCCACGTGCCGCGGCCAGTGTCCCTCCTTGCCCTGCGGATTGGCGAACCACCACGCTTTATCGCCGGGGAATCCGAGCACGACGATATCGGTCCACCCGTCGCCGTTCACGTCGTGCGTGAACGTGAAGAAGGCATCCGAGTATCCGTTGATGTCGAACGGCTTGGCGGGGTAATACTCGTGCCGCTCGGTATAATCCGGCCCCGCGTACCAGTACGGCCCGGAGACGACGTCCATCACCCCGTCGCGGTTGAAGTCGCCGAAGTTCGCCCCCTCGCCGAAGAACTGGTCCGTGAGTTGAATCTTACGAAATGAATGCTTCGCGTGCTCTTCGGCGCCATTCACCACGGTCGCCGAGACGAGGATTGCGAAAAAACCACAAAGCAATTGCTTACTATTACGTATAACTTTCATGTCCAGCCTTGACTTAATATGACACAGATGGCGAAGGGAATTGAACCACGAAGGACACGAAGTACAACGGAAATCGCCGCCTGTCGGGATAACTTTGTGTTCTTCGTGCTCTTTGTGGTTGATATCTCTTCGCGCCTTGGCGCCTCTGCGTGAGATACACGTTTCCTATTGCTTTCGAGTAAACTCCGGCAGCCGCCGGATTTCGCCGCCGGCCTGTGCCGATTCGTGCGCCAGGATGCCCACGCACGTCCAGTTCGCGCTCGTCGGCGCGTTGGGCCACGGGTCGCGGTCCTCCACCAGGGCGCTGACAAACTCGTTCACCAGGTGGGGGTGCGAGCCGCCGTGGCCCGAGCCTTGCAAAAACGACAGGTGATCGGCATCCACGATCGATTGCGTGAACTGCCGAATCTCTTCCGGCAGCAGATGAGCGAAGTCGGGCACCTCGACGCGCTCCGGAATCTCCGGCTCCGGCCGCTTGGCCGTGTGCATCACGTGCTGCTCGCCTTCGACCAGCGTCCACTCGAACGATTTCTTCGAGCCGTACACGTCGAAACTCTCGCGATACTGCCGGGCCGTGTCGTACAGGAACCGCCAGATGTGAGCGGCCACGTCGCTGTCGGCGATCTTGATGTGGCACGACTCCACCGCGAACGCGTTGCCCGATTTCTCGCGGATGTCGTCGCGCACGGTGCCCGAACCGAAGCACGAGACGTACTCGGCCGGCTTGTTCATGAGCCCCAGCACCGGGCTCAC
>CAZHIV010000407.1:0-3207 GCA_964532675.1 uncultured Planctomycetaceae bacterium | reverse complement strand
GCGCCAGATTTTCGTGGCGGCGCTGATCTCCGGCAGCGCGAGGCCGAAGGCTTCGACGACCAGCCAGCCGTCGTAGCCCACTTCGTGCAACGTATCGAACGTGCCCTGCCAATCGACGTGTCCCTTGCCGGGCGTGCTGCGGTCGTTCTCGGAAATGTGCACCAGGACCGTGCTGGGCGCCGCCGCCCGCACCGCGGCGCGGATGTCCTTCTCTTCGAGGTTGGCGTGAAACGTGTCGTACATCATCCGGCAGTTGGGATGATTCACTTCGACGACGAACTTCGACAAGTCGGCGACGCAGTTGAGGAAATACGTCTCGTAACGGTTGACCGCTTCGACGGCCAGCGTCACGCCGGTCGTCGCCGCGTGCTCAGCGACCGCGCGCATCGACTCGACGCCCCAGTTCCATTCGTCCTCCGTCGCCCCGCGCCCGCTGAAGGAGCCCAGCGCGGAATGGAACGGCCCGCAAACGAACGTCGCCCCCAACGCCTGGCAGCAATCGAGCGTGCGCTTGTTCGCGTCGACGCCCGCCGCCCGGATGGCCGGATCGCCCGAAATCGGGTTGTCCGCCTCGGTGCGGATGGTGACGACCGTTCGCTCCAGGCCGAGGCCCTCCAGCCGCTGTCCCCACGTGCGATACTGCTCCTCGTCGAGGGCGAACATCGGCACTTCGACGCCGTCGTAGCCCATTTCCTTGAGTTGCCGCAAGAGCGGCATCAGCCCGTCGTGCAAATGGTCGGTCCAGAGCAGCAGGTTCATGCCGAATTTCATATCCAGCCTCTTTCCGTTATGCGCAGCCAGCGCTCCGCCGATTGAGTGTTTCAACGCAAATCGCTAGGCTTACTGTAGAAGGAATTGCGGGCGAACTCAAGCGACTCCGGCCCGCCGGCCGGCGCTCGGTGCGCTTGACATCGACCTCACGACCACCACGCCATGCTCGTCTTCAACAGCCCCTGGTACTTGCTTCTGCTCTTGCTGCTGCCGGCGATGTGGTGGTTCAGCCTCCGCAGCCTGAGCGGACTGGGGCGCTGGCGGCGGTTGATGGCGCTGGCCTTTCGCACGCTAGTGACGCTGTTGATCGTGGCCGCGCTGGCGGAGATGCAATACCAGCGCACGAGCGATCGGCTCACGGTGATCTACCTGCTGGATCAGTCGTTGAGCATCCCTGAGTCGCGCCGCGCGGCGATGATCCGCTACGTCAACGCCTCCATTCGCCAGCAGCGTAAGGACGAAAAGGGCGACCAGGCCGGCGTCATCGTCTTCGGCCGCAACGCCGAAGTCGAGCTGCCGCCGGTCGATTTCGACATGCAACTGCAAACGCGCGTCGAAAGCCTGCTCGACCCCGAGTTCACCAACCTCTCGGGCGCGCTGCAGCGGGCAATGGCCATGTTTCCGCACGACGCGGCCAAGCGCATCGTGCTGGTGACCGACGGCAATCAGAACATCGGCGACGCGCTGGAGGAAGCCCGCGCCATCGCCAACGCCGGCGTGAGCATCGACGTGATGCCCGTGCCGCTCGAGCAGCGCAACGAGGTATCGGTGGAGAAGATCGCCCTGCCGGCCGACGTCCGCCGCAACCAGCCCTTCGAGCTGCGCGTCGTGTTGAACAACGAGACGAGCGGCGAAGCGGGCACGGACGAGCCCGTCCGCGGCAAGATTCGCATCGTCCGCAAGGCGGGCGAACGCGAAGAGACCCTCGCCGAGGCGCCGGTCGAGCTGGAGCCGGGCAAACGCGTGTTCGCCTTGCGCGAGGAGATCGACCAGGCCGACTTCTACACCTACGAAGCGCACTTCGTGCCCGACGACCCGGCCAGCGACGGGCTTACCCAAAACAACCGGGCCACCGCGTTCACGCACGTCGAAGGCAAGGGCCTCGTGCTGTTGATCGAGGACTGGGAGAACCCCGGCGAGTTCGATTACCTGGTCGAGCGGCTTCGCGACGAGGGCTTGGAGGTACAGGTCCAGGCCAGCGACCGGCTCTTCTCGTCGCTGCCCGAGCTGCAGCGGTACGACACGATCATTCTGGCCAACGTCCCCCGCACCAGCGGCGAGGACGCCTCGAACGTCAGCAGCTTCTCCGACGAGCAGATTCGCATGCTCGTGCGCAACACCGAGGAATTGGGCTGCGGACTGATCATGGTCGGCGGCCCCAACAGCTTCGGCGCCGGCGGCTGGACCAACACCGACCTGGAAAAAGCCATGCCGGTCGATTTCCAGATCAAGAGCGCGAAGGTCGTGCCCGTCGGCGCCCTGGTGCTCAACATGCACGCCGGCGAGATCCCCAAGGCGAATTACTGGCAAAAGGTCATCGCCCAGGAGGCGATCCGCTCCCTCGGCTCGCGCGACTACTGCGGGCTCATCTCCTGGAACGGCACCGATCAGTGGCTGTGGGGCCAGGCGCAGGGCGGCGTCGTGCGCGTCGGGCCGAACCGCCCGATCATGCTCGCCCGGATCGACCGCATGGCCATCGGCGACATGCCGGATTTCGACCCCGGCATGAAGAAGGCGGCCGCCGCGTTCGCTCGGATTACCGACGCGGCCAACAAGCACATGATCATCATCAGCGACGGCGACCCGTCGAAACCGACTCAGGGAACGATCAACGCGCTCAAGCAGGGCGGCGTCACGGTGAGCACGGTGGCCGTCGGCTCCCACGGCATCCTGGGCAGCCAGATGATGCAGGACATCGCCACGCAGACGGGCGGCAAGTACTATGTCGTCCGCAGCGCCAACGCCCTGCCGAAGATCTACCAGCGCGAGGCCCGCCGCATCGCCCGGCCGCTGGTGTACGAGCCCCGCCCGCCCATTACGCCACAGATCACCGGGCAGCACGAAATCGTGCAGGGCCTCGACGACGCCTTGCCGCCCGTCAGCGGGTTCGTTCTCACGAGCGTGAAGGAGAACTCGCTCGTCGACGTGATCCTTACTTCCCCGGTGCCCACCGAACAGCAGAACGCCACGATCCTGGCCGCCTGGACCTACGGCCTGGGCAAGTCGGTCGCCTTCACGACCGACACCGGCCAACGCTGGACGACGCCGTGGACCGGCTGGGAACAGTACGACCGCTTCTTCAGCCAGATGGTCCGCTGGTCGATGCGGCCCAGCGGCGACACGGGCAAGTTCACCGTCGCCACGGATGTGCAAGGCAGCAAGACCCGCGTGATCATCTCGGCCCTCGACAAGGAGGACGAGTTTCTCAACTACCAG
>CAZHIV010000406.1:0-2731 GCA_964532675.1 uncultured Planctomycetaceae bacterium | reverse complement strand
GGGTTTTTTTGTGGGGGTTTATGTGGGTCACTAGATGTTTTTATTACACCGGTTTTAAAAATTTGCCTTTGACCAAAAACTCCCCTCCCTTTTGGGGTGGGTTTGGGTGCGGGTCATGATTCGCCGCGGAGTTAGCCCCTCCCCAACCCTCCCCCGTGGCGGGGAGGGAGTTTTGAGACGAAGCCTAGTGGCACCGGCTGCTAGCCGATGCGGATAACTGCAATACTGTGACACAGGCCAGCGGCCTGTGCCACTGAGCCGCAAGCATCTGAAACCTGTTCCAGCTAAGCCGCAAGCGGCGATCGAAACCTGCAAATAATGACTTCGCCATTGTTCAGAGGCGACGGCAGAGTGTCAACCTTGCCGGCGTTTTCACGGTGCGTTGCGCGTTGTTTCGATCGTAACCGTCAGGCTGCCGCGGTTGTCGTCGAGGCGGCCGGCCGAATCGTTGACGCGCAAGTACAGCGGGCCGCTTGCGGCCGGCGTTATCGTCGTGCCCAAGCCGATCGCAACGGGACGAACAAAGCTTGCCGCCTCGGCGCCGGTCGGGCGGGCGTCGATCGCGCCGAGCAGGATTCCCAACGGCCGGCCGTCGTGATACTCGATCGTGACGCCGCCCGGCTCGCAGTCCCACGGCTGCGCAGTCCCGTCGGTCTCTTCCGCGGCAATCTGGTATCGGCCGCTGCCCGTGATGCGATACGACCGGCCCGCTTCCAAGTAAACGCCCGACGGTTGCCAACCGCGATCGGCATCGATCGTTACGGACCGAGTACCGCCAGCTAACGGCCGGCCGCGTTCGAAGTCGATTGCCATCCGCTCGAAATCGTGGCCGTGCGCAAGCGTCGCAACGAACGCCTGCCACTCGACGGCCAGATCGTCCCAGTCGTCGGCGTAGCGGCGTCGCACGAGATCATTGAAGTGCTCGTCCAACACATGCCGCTTGAGTTCGCGAAACCGCTGCCGATAGCGCGGGTGAGCATCGAGGAACCTGGCCGCCGCCCAACACCAGGCGTAGGCCTCGGTGCCGAGCTGCCGGCGGTTGTCGATTTGCAGCACTTCGGAGAACCCGAGAGCCCGGCCGGCGGCTGCGGCGTCGCGGACCAGCTTGATCCGGCCGAGCATCGGCACGTCGCGCCGGTCGCGCGGCATGATGCGCAGCGTGAGACGGCCCGATCGCTCGTCGAGCCGGTGCGTTGCCAGCAGTTCGGCGGTGCCTTCCATGTACCAGCCCGGCCCGCAGCCGCCCAGGAACTCGGCCATGAAAACGTGCGTTCCCTCGTGCAACAACAAGTGGCGGCGGTAATAGGCCGTGGGCTGATCGTACAGCCAAAGCTCCGATCCGATGGAGATGCCGTTGGGGAACTCGTCGTGGCCGGCCGGCATCAGGCCCAGCGCGTCGAACCGCCGGCGGTCGGCGATGATGTACGCCTGTGCCTGCCAATCACCGATCTTGGTATCCTCCACGCCGAAGTACTCGGCCCACTGCGGCACGGCTTGGTCGAAGACGGCCGGAAGCCGGTCGATCTCCGGGCCCTCGGGCAAATCGGTGTAGAGGACCAGGTGGCGGCTGGCCAACCTGCGGATGCCCGCCGATTGGGCCCGCTCGACATCCACCGGGCGAGGCGACGCGCTGCCTTCCGCAAGCGGCGCGGTCAATGCGACCCCACTCAAAACGGCCCATTTCAAAACGGCCCAGTATAGACGTCGCACGTGCGGCCCCCTGGCGGCATTCACGAGTGGGCCGCGGCCGCCACATCGATCACCGCCTCGTACGACTGGGCCGGCAGGATGAAGATCTTGCCGTCGCCCATGCGGCCGGTGCGGGCAACGTCGACGATCTTCCGCGCCACGTCCTCGGCCCGCGAGTCGTCGACCCACAACGTGATTTCCACCTTCGGCAGAAAAGTGAGCGTGTATTCGGAATCGGCGTAGCGGTCGAGATAGTTCTTCTGCTTGCCCATCCCCTTCACCTCCGCCACGCTGACCGCCTCCAGCGGAGCCCGCCGCAGCGCGTCGAGAATCTTCTCGACCAGGAACGGCTTCACGATGGCGATGATTTGTTTCATGGGGCTGTCGGCTATCAGCTATCGGCTGTCAGCTATCGGCTCGTTTCGTCGTCTGGCCGACAGCCGACAGCCGACGGCCGACAGCCCTCACCTCAACTAAAAAAGTTGTCGCCGAAGAGGTTGATCTCCGGGCCCGTTTCGACTTCCATGTCGCCCAGGACTTTTGTCCTGCATGCCAGCCGCATGGTGTCTTCGTTGCCGATGTAGGCCATGCAGGGGAGCGGATCGATGCCAAGTGGCGTTACCGGCGTCGGCACCGGGCACTTGAAGCGGGCCTTTTCCATCAGGCCCATGGCGCTGGCGTTTTCCATGCCCTTGGTGATCCGCACGCGGCACATGCCGCACTGGCCAAAGCCATGGCAGTTCAGGTACTTATTGATTCCGGCTCCTACGCCGTTGAACCCCGAGTAAACATTCACTCCCGCCTTGATCGCCTCCTTGCGGAGGTTGGCGCCGTGGGGAACTTCGATTTCCTTATTCTCTTTGATGAACTTGACGAACGGCATAGCAATCGACCGTAATCGTAGGGTTTAATAGTGTGCCAGACCGTGCTCGGACCCGATCCTTTACTTTACCGCGCGAGTTGAATTGCGCATAGCCGCACCCCGATTAGCCGCGACCGATTAGCCGCGACCGATTAGCCGCGACCGATTAGCCGCGACCGA
>CAZHIV010000405.1:0-5831 GCA_964532675.1 uncultured Planctomycetaceae bacterium | reverse complement strand
AGGAGGGTGGAGGATGCGGGATGCAGGGGCAGGGAAGTCATGTGGCCCCTGCCCCCTGCATCCTGAATCCTTATTGGAACGCGCCGTGGAGGAACCAGCGGGCGTCGGTGAGGCGGCGGAAGATCCACAGGTGGCCGCCGGATTCGGTCGCCACGCGGTAGTAGTCGCGCCGTACCGAAGGGCCGCGCCACCAGAGGGTTTCGATGCGCTCCGGTCCGGTGCAGCGAACGATGCGCTCGCGGCGGTTCTCGAGCCACACGAACTGCGGCGGACCGTCGGGGGCGATGCAGACGACCTCCAGCGGCTGCGGGCGGGGATGAAGCAAGAGGGGGAGTGTCGAAGGGGGAAGGCGGAAGGGGGAAGGCGGAGCCATCGATGAATTTCTTTTGCCTTGCACCTTCCGCCCTCCGCCCTCCGCCTTCCCCCTTGTTCCCGCCGTCATCGGCACCAGCCGCACGGCCCGTTCCGGCACCGGGCTCGCGCGGAGCTCCGCCCGCAGCACTCGCTCGTGTCCCAGCCGGCTGCTGAGGCGATTTACCAGGACGGCGAGTTGGTGCGGATCGGTCGGCCAGCGTTCGGCAAACAACTCGCGCTGCCTTTGGCCAAGGCGGCCCACAACGGCGGCGTGGAGCTCGATCCGGTCGACCTCGTCCGCCAGGCGGAGGGTTTCCAGATGCAACTCGATAAGCTCCAGGAGCTGCCGCGGATTGGCCGAAGGCTCGACAAGCCCGATCCGCAGCGAGACCACGGGGGCGGCTGCGCAATGGAGGGTGCACACCAGCAGCACGGCTCCCTGGTCGCGCGCGGCTAACTGGCGGGCCAGCCGTTCCACCAAGTGAGCCAGCACGTGCAGTATTGTCTCGCGGTCGGCCGTCGGCGCTTCCAGCGGGCAGGCCGCTTTCAAGGCGGGCAAACCACGATGGGGCTGCAAAATCTCCTCTGCTGCACCGGTAAACTGATCGAGCCGGCCCAGCAGCTCCTCGCCGAAACGCGTCGCCAGGTCCTCGCGCGGCAGCGACTGGAGCTGGCCAACCGTGTGGATGCCTAGCTGGCGGAGCAGCGCGGCCGTGTCGTGGGAGATGCGCAGGGCTTCAACGGGTAATTGGTCGAAAGTTGAGGGTCGAGGGTGGAGGGTCAGAAGTTTAGTTTCTGATTTGCAATCTTCGGCTTGTTGCCCGCCCGCTGAAGCGGGCTCGCCGTCGAAGTGCGCCAGCGCCCAGGCGAGGCCGACGGTGGGGCCTGTCGCGAGCTGCACGCGGTAGCCGCGGCGGGTGAAGAAGTTTTTTAGCTGTGCGGCCAATTGGCGTTCGCTGCCATGCAGGTGTTCGAGATTCGAGACGTCCAGCAGCAGGCATTCCGGCTCTTCGCCTTCTTCGAGGGCAACGCGGGGCGTGAACTGCTCGCAGGCCTCGGCCAGTTTCTCCAAACCCCGGCGATCGGCGCCCCGGTCGTGCGGCGCGACGGACAACTCGCGCACCAGCGCCTGCGCTTCGGCAACGGGCATCCCGGCGCGGACGCCCTGCACCGCCGCCATGCTGGAGCACACGGTCACCCGGCCGCCGCGCGGGCCGTTCGCCGCCAGCGCCGCCGGCCGGTTTCTAAGCTCGGGCCGAGTGCGAAGGAGCCGCTGGATCGGCCAGTTGGGGAACCGCAGGCAGAGGATGCGCGTCATGATCAAGCTTTCGGCTGTCGGCTATCGGCTGTCGGTGATCAACAAGAAGGCTCGGCTGATAGCCGATAGCTGAAAGCCGATAGCCTTCTTTCACTTCTCTCACGAGGTAAGCTGCGTCGTCGATCTCCAGCGTCGTGGAGCCTCCCGCCCCGCCGCCGCGAGTCCGCAGCACCTGAACTCGAACGACGCGTCCGTGGTCCGTAGTCCGTGGTCCGTGGTACCCATGCAACGGACGACGGACAACGGACAATGGACTCACTTCCAACCGCACATC
The DNA here is from genome assembly GCA_964532675.1 of uncultured Planctomycetaceae bacterium. Lineage (GTDB taxonomy): Bacteria > Planctomycetota > Planctomycetia > Pirellulales > Lacipirellulaceae > JABDGM01. The sequence goes on along the minus strand of CAZHIV010000405.1, from coordinate 3,885 downwards.
GGCCCAGGTGGGCTGGCCGCGGACGTAGGCCGGGCGAAGCAGGAGTCCGAGGGTGCGGCCGGCCTCCGCGGCCAGTTGCAGGCGGCGGAAGGCGCGGCTGTCAAGCCGATTGATGGTGGCCCACACGGCGGCCACCGCCGGCGAGCGGAGCGATTGCACTGCCGCCCACAGGTCGTCCCGGGCGCTTTGCGAACGAACGATGAGGAGCCGGCGAAGATCGATTCCCCAGGCCGCCGCCGCGGGAGGGTAGAACGTTTGTTGCCGGTCGATGACCACGAGCACTCCGCCGGGCCGACAGGCCTCGCGGGCCGCAAGCAAACTGAGCGTGGCGGCGCCGCTGCGCGCCAAGCCGCTGAGCCATTCGGCGAGCATGCCGTAGCGCAGAGAGCCGCCGGGCAGCAGGCGATCGAGCCCCGCCATCCCGGAAGAAAAGGCGACTTCCTCGCCGGGGCGGGACACCTCCCACTGGCCCACCTGATGACGCAGCTCGTCGATCAGCCGGCTGCGAGGGTCGCCCTGGGCAAAATCCACTGTTTCACTCATGGCAGTCCTCGAACAAAGTCCGCTCTCGCCGGTGCTAGCATCATGGAATACTGTACAAATGTATCTTATTGGGTCAAGCTCGATTGGAAGCGAAAAACACAAACCCGCCAGGAAAAGGGCGAGACAGTTTGACGGTCCGGCAGAAAGCGGGTGTTGGCGGAGCTCAACCGCAAGCGGAAGTCGCGTCGGCCGAGACCTATTTCAGGGCGCGGATCCCGATGCCGGCCGACCGGAGAAAGGCGAACAGTTCCTGCGGCTCGACGTGGCGGTCGGGCAGCACCAAGCCGCGGTGAGGGAAGCGGTCTTCGGCAATGGACCGCGCGGCCAGCGCGGCCGGCGCGACGGCGACGACGAAGCTATTCTTGTCGGAGACAATTGCGTGCCGGGCGACTCGTCCCGCGGCGTCTTCGATCTCGTAGCCGATGCCGCCAGCGGAGGAGCCAAACGTGCGGGCGATTCGAGTGCTCCAAGCGACCTGCCGTTCCAGCAAGCGGCGGACAGCCCGCCAGCGCGCGGCCAGCCGCAACAGCCCGTTGACGCCCGGCGTGTTCGTATCGACATACATGGCCACATCGCGGAGCGTCGGCCAGATGCGCGGGAGATAGGCCCCGTCGGCCGATTCGAACAGGCGGCCGCAGATCCGTCCGATCGGCGGCGGCATCTCGAAGCAATGTGGATCGCTCCAACCTTCGCGCTCTTGCAGCTCGCCGTCGCGAAGCACGCGCGCGGGCCGGCCGACGGAGCGAATCAGCGACAGGGCGGCGCCGGCATTGGCCGTGTGCCGCGAGGCCGGGACGAGAAAGCTGTTGATGCGCCGCGGCGCCGCGATGCCGCTATGAGCCACGACCGCCGCGCTAACGGCCGAGACGGTGCTCGCGGAACTGAGGACTCGAATTCCCGCCGCCTCGACTCGAGGTGCGAGTGCGAGTACGGTCTCTGCGTATCGGAGATCGTCGTTGATGTCGACGAGGTCGAAGCCAATTTCAATCGCCGCTTCCACGAGTGCCGGCGTTCGCGCGTGGAACGGCCCGGCCGCATCAATCACCACGTCGCCAGTCCGCAGCGCCGAGCGAATCGAGTCCGGGTTGTCGGCGTCGATTTGAAGGTCGGCCGCGGCACTGCGCGAAGCGGTCTGGACGGGAATGCCGAGCGAGTTCAACTGGTCGGCGGCGGTGCGGCCGAACTGGCCCAGGCCGCCGAGCACGATGACTCGCCTCATGATCGCCTCCAGCGAACGGCCATCCAAACGGTCCAGGCGATCAATAGGGGAAACAACACGATGGTCGACGCCACCAAACCGCCGACATGGTTCATGACGCCGGCGATCGTCATTGCGACCCCGGCGAGCCAGGTGGCCCACATTGTCGCTCGAAGTAACCCCGGCAGGTCGGGCGTCGCGAGCGTCAGCAGTATTCCGCCGAGCGTGTAGAGGAGGTTCGCGGCGCCGGCGCTGAGGAGCGTGAAGGCGCGCTCGGCGGTTGCAAAGGCGGCGGGGTTTTCGCCGATCGTCGCCGCGCGCTCCACCAGAAGTAGAATCGACAGGCCCTCGCCGCTGAAATCAAAGACCATGCCCACGGCCGCCAGAACCACAGCAACCGTGGCAACTGTGCCAGCAGTAGCACCGGCGGCAATAGTGGCACCGGCGGCAATAGTGGCACCGGCGGCTCGCCGGTGCCGATCGTCCATCACAGGCGGGCCGCCTGTGCCACTCTGGATTTCTTCGCAAACCAACTTGCCTCCCCACCAGGCGTAGAAGCCCACGATCGTCATGGCCGCGAGCATCCAAGTGGCCCAGCCGATCGACCAGGCGGCCGCGTTATCGGCGATATATACGCCGCGCACGGTCGCATCGGGCTCGCTCAACATGCCATGCTGCAGCCAGGCGGGTATGGCAAAGAACGCCGCCGCATGGAGGATCGCGCATAGCCACGGCGCGAGCGCCACCAATCGCCGGCCCAGCGCCGTGCCCCGCACGAGAAACAATCCGAACGGCAGCCACCAGATGAGATCGTTGTAAATGCAGATTATGCCCAGCCGCCGCGGCCAGTCGTCGCCGAAGGACATCACCATGCCGATCGGGCCGAGCACTTTGCCCAACAGGCCCACGGCAATGATCGGCCGGGCCGTGTCGAGCTTCCACGCGGCGTGCCAGTACAAGAGTCCGTACACGCCGACGACCATTCCCAGGCACCCCCAAATGCCCGGATAGCGCGGCTGCGGCACGTCGAACAATTCAAAAAACGCCAGCGGCCAAACGGCGGCCCAGAGTCCGAAAGCCAGGTTGTAGCACCCGGCCAGCGCGAACGCGATGCGAAACAACCGATCGGCAAACGGCCCCGTCATGGGAGCAACTATAGCGGGCGAGCCGCGGAAGTGCTATCGAGGTGCAACGACCTCTTCCGCCGATACCGCTTTCACCTGCTCGTCCTTTTTGCCGAAGGCGCCGAAGAGGTCGCCGAGGGAAGGAAGCTTGAAGCCACCCTCGTCGGGGTCCTCGGGCGGGCCGACTTCGACGTGGACCATGTCGAGCTCGGCATGCAGCGTGAGCTCGTCGCGCACGCGGGCGACTTCGGCGTCAAGGCCGCGGAACCAATTCATCATCGGCATCGTGTAATCGGCGGGGATCACCGTGAGGAGAAAGCGGTTTTCCGGCGGCGTGGCGGTGGAGGCCCAGAGCCTGCGCCCGTCGGGCGCCGGAAGCCCCTCCCCCGGCCCCTCCCCAGGAACGGGGAGGGGAGAACTAGCGTCGACGAGCACGTAGTCGCCGCCGAGGGGGCAGGTGAATTTGCCGCCGACAAGTGCCTCGGCGAGCGGGCGCGCCTCTGCCGGCGCCACGTGCAGTTGCGCGGTAAGCGAGTTCATGAGCCGTGCGGCGCTGGCCGAGGTATCGCGAGCGCGCATGTAGCCGAAAGCGGTAACGGTGTCGGCCAGCTGCTTGTCGGAAAGATCGTCGATATGCAGGCGGATTTGTGCGGGGGCCTCCGCGTCGACCATCGCTAGTTGCGGACCGACTTCCATGAGCACGTCTCGCTTGAACGAGAACAGAAAGAAGTCGTCGGCGCGGCGGAGCCAAAGATCGAACAGCCCACGGGTGCGGGCGATGCCGTCGTCGTCGTAGGGACCGTCCGGGCGGCCGAGGAAGCGGTCGATAAGGTGCGGGCGCGGCCAGCCGCCCACGTAGGCCCGCATGTACTCCGAGGTCGCGGCGTCGGCCTGCACTTCGCCCTGGCGCACGGCGAGCGGCGTGCGGAAGTCGCGCAAGCCGCCAAAGAGATGCACCGGTTCGCCCAGCGCGTCGATGACCAACTCGATCGACGCCACGTCGCCGGCGATCGGAGCGAC
>CAZHIV010000404.1:0-5425 GCA_964532675.1 uncultured Planctomycetaceae bacterium | reverse complement strand
CGGCGACCCGTTGGGGTCGCGGCTAGTTCTACGCGCTGGGACTGCGAATCGCTTGACAGCATGCAGGCCGGGGGCACAATGGCCTCATGGCCACCGCATCGAAAAGGACGTCGGCGCCAGCGAAGAGCAAATCTGTGCGGCGGGCCACCGCCGGCGACGGGGAGAAGAAGGCGCAAGCGGCCCGCGTGGTGCGGCGATTGAAGGCCGATTACCCGGCCGCCACCTGCGCCCTGGAGAACGAGACGCCCTTCGAGCTCCTGGTAGCCACGATTCTCTCGGCCCAGTGCACCGACGTGCGCGTGAACATGGTGACGCCGGAGGTCTTCCGCCGCTGGCCCACCGCCGCCGAGATGGCCCGCGCGCCGATAAAATCGCTCGAGAAAGTCATTCAGAGCACGGGTTTCTTTCGCAACAAGGCCAAGAACATCAAAGCCGCCAGTCAGGCGCTCCTGGAGCGATACAATGGCCAGGTGCCGCGCGACATGGAGGCGATGGTCTCGCTGCCGGGCGTCGGCCGCAAGACGGCCAACGTCGTGCTCGGCACCGCCTACGGAATGGCCACGGGCGTCGTCGTCGATACGCACGTCACGCGCGTCTGCCGCCGCCTGGGGCTCACGAAACATTCCGACCCCGTGAAGATCGAGCAGGACCTGATGCAAGTGTTGCCGCAAAGCGAATGGGTCGACTTCGCGCATCGCATGATCCACCACGGCCGCCAGATTTGCGCCGCCCGCAAACCGAAGTGCCCCGAGTGTTCGATGAATCCGTTCTGCCCCAAGATCGGCATCGAGAAATAACAAGGCGAGCGGCGGGGGTTTATCCCCGCCGGGCTTGTTTCGGCGGGGACAGGCCGGCGGGGATAAACCCCGCCGCTCGCTATCCGTCCTCTTACCTCCGACCGCTGTTATGATTCTTTCCGGCCAATCCATCCGCGAGCGATTGGGCAGCGACATCATCATCGAGCCGTTCGATGAGTCGCAGCTCAACCCCAACAGCTACAACCTCACGCTGCACAACGAGCTGATGGTGTACGAAGAGCTGATGCTCGACATGGCCAAGGCGAACCGCGTGCGGCGGATCGAGATCCCCGAAGAGGGCCTGGTGCTCAGCCCGCACCAGCTCTACCTCGGCCGCACGACGGAACGGACCACGACGCACAACCTCGTCCCGCAAATCGAAGGCCGCTCGAGCGTGGGCCGGCTCGGCCTGTTCGTGCACGTCACGGCCGGCTTCGGCGACGTGGGGTTCAGCGGCTACTGGACGCTCGAGATGTTCGCCGTGCAGCAGGTGCGGATTTATCCCGGCGTGCCGATCTGCCAGATCTTCTACCACGAAATCCGCGGCGAGATCGAAGAGTACGCCAGCAAGTACCAGCACAACCGCGACATCCAGCCGAGCCTGATGTTCGAGGAGCTCGGCGCCCACCGCAAGCACGACCCGCAGCTGCCGCTCAACTTCGGCATCGAACACTCGCATGGATAGTTGAGGGTCTAGGGTCTAGAGTCGAGGGCCAGAACATAATTGTCGGCTGGCCCTCGACTCTCGACCCTAGACCCTCGACCTTCTACATCACGGCGAAGTAATTCTCGACGGCGAAGTCGAAGTTTTCCGGCGTCATCTTCGGCGGCTTGTTGACGTAGCGGCAGAAGTTGCGGATCTGCAGGATGAGATCGCGCGGCTGGCAGCAGCGCAGCGGGCGGTTCGCCGCGCGGTAGTGCTTCTCCAGCAAGTAATCTACAGAGGCTTCGTCGTATTCGACGTCCAGCTTCGCGCCCATGATCTTGAGCAGCGCGCGGAAAGCATCTTCGTCGGGATCGATGACCTCGATCTTGTACGGAATGCGCCGCAAAAACGCGTCATCCACGAGGTCCCTCGGCTCCAGGTTCGTGGAGAACACGATCAACTGGTCGAACGGCACCTGAATCTTCTTGCCACTGGCGAGATTCAGGAAGTCGTAGCGCTTTTCCAGCGGCACGATCCAGCGGTTGAGCAGTTGGTCGGTCGTCATCCGCTGCCGGCCGAAGTCGTCGATCACCAGCGTGCCGCAGTTGCTTTTCATCTGCACGGGCGCCTCGCTGACGTTCGTCGACAGGTTGAGCGTCACTTCGAGGTGCTCCATCGTCAGCTCGCCGCCGACGACGATCGTGGGCCGGCGGATGCGCACCCAGCGGTTGTCGATTTTGCGATTGTCGAGCAGCCCTTCGTTGGCCGGGAGCGGCATCTCCTCGTGCATGCCGGGGTCGAATAGCCGCATGATCTCGCCGTCGACGCCGATCGCCCGCGGGATCCAGATCGTTTCGCCGAACGACTTCGTGATTCGCTCGGCGATGCTGGTTTTGCCGTTGCCCGGCGCGCCGTAGAGGAACAACCCGCGGCCGGAGTTGATGGCCGGCCCCAGGCGGAGCAGCATCTTCTTGTCGATCAGCAGGTCTTCGAACGCTCGCTGCAAATCGTCCTCGGTCGGGTGCTGATTGGTGAGCGTCTGCCGCCCGACGCTTTCGATGTAGGCCGCCAACGGCACCGGAGCCGAGCCAAAGTACTTGCAGTGCTCGGAAAACTTCTTGGCCCGCTCGCGCCCCAACTCGGTGAGCTGGTAGACGTAGTCGTTCATCGAGGCGGCGCCCTTGTGGGCGAGCAGCCGATCGGTCTTCAGCGAGTGGAGCAGCGGGTCGATAATGCGAAACGGCAGCTTGAGATGCTCGGCCAGGTAGCGGCCCGTGGCGTCGGCCCGGCCGTTAAGCGCCTTGAGCAGCAGCGCTTCCACTTCGCCGTCGGTGAGGCCTGCCGCGGAGAGCTTGTCCGGCTCGATCGGCACCCAGCTGTCGCTGACGCCGGACTGTTCCGGCGTGGGCTCCACCGCGGGTTGGATCGCTGTCTTTTTGGGCGGCTCGACTTGCGCGACCGTAAGCTGGTGAATCCGCTCTAATAGCGCGTCGAGGCGCTGGTCGTCCTTCGGCGGCGCGGCGGTGGCCTGGCCGCCGCCGGTCGCGGTTCCGTTTTGCTTAGGATAGCGCATGACGTTCGTTCGATTCTTCTGGAAACTGGAATCGTCCCGTGCCTTCCAAAACCTACGTCGCCCTCCATGGAGGGACAAACGCGGCGACGGCCGGTCGTGACACTAAGAACGGTTGTAGGCTTCAGCCGGGCCTTTTCGCCCTGCCACGACGGCCAAGTTGGACTACACTGGCGGGAAGCGGGCAAGCGATGCGAGCCGATGCGAGCCGCCGGGCTTGCCCCGGCGGGGATAAACCCCGCCGCTCGCGCGCCTCGCTGTTGTCAAACGTTCCAATACTTGATTCAGATTCCCATCAGCCGCCATGCAAGTCGTCATCACCGCCGTCGGGCCCGACAATCGCGGACTGGCCGATCCCATCGTCCATTCCGTGACCGGGATGGGCGCGAACATCGCCGAAATCCAGATGTACGACCACGACGAGGAAAGCCTCTTCTCGATGCTCACGCGCATCGAGCTTGCGCCCGGGCGGTACGACGAGCTGCGCCGGGCGATGATCGACGTGGGGAAGCGCACCGGGCTCTCGATCCGCACCTGGTCGCCGGACATCGCGGGCCGGCCACCGCGCCTGGCGATTTGCGTAACTTATCGCCCCGAGCCAGCGCTGGCGCTGCTGCGGGCAATTCGCGACGCTCAGGTGAAGGCCGAAGTGCGGTTGATGATCGCCAACCGCGACGCCTGCCGCCCGCTGGCCGACGAGTTTGAGCTGCCGTGGTTCAACGTCGGCGACGCGGCCGGCAAGCCGGACGACGAGCGGCTCATCGCGCTGTGCGACGAGCACGAAGTGGACTACGTCGTGCTGGCCCGCTACATGCGCGTGCTGCCCGCCGCGAGCTGCTGGAAGTACGCGGGCGGGCGGATCATCAACCTGCACCACGGCCTGTTGCCGAGCTTCCCCGGCATGCAGCCGTACCACGAGGCCTACGCCAGCCGGATGCTCACGTTCGGGGCGACGTGCCACTTCATCGTGCCGGAGCTAGACGCCGGCTGCCAGATCATCTACCAGTCGACGTTCATGGTGCCGCCCGGCATGCCGCGCGACGAGGTCATCCGCCGCGGCCAGGAAGAGAACGAGCCCCACTGCCTCGTGGAAGGCGTCCGCCGCGTCGTCGACGGCGAAGTGCAGCTGCACTTCAACCGCGTCGTGGCGCGGAAGTAAAGGCCGCTGGAAAACCGGATTACTCCGTGCCCTTCTCGAACTCGTTCGATGCCGATTCCTCAACTACCAGAAGCCGTGGTCGCCGGTCTTCCCATTCGCCGAGGGCCTCGCGGCTGACGACCGCGTAGCCCGACCAGTCGTTTTTGGTGCCCGATTGCTTCTCGTCCTTGAACTTCAGCATCACGCCGAATCGATTGGCGGTGAACTTTCCGCGTATCAACGGCGTGATATCGATTAGTTTCCAGCTCAGCTCAATCGCCGCAGCTTTGTGACGCGGCCGGTGGCCACCCACTCGGCGATGAATATGTTGCCCTCGGCGTCGAAACAGGCGTCGTGCGGGTGAATGAACTTGCCGGCGGGCCATTGCTTGGGGTGGGCGCGAACGCCCTTGGACATCACGTCTTCGCGCCACTGGGCATCGTCGCCCAACTGGGCGATGACCTGGTTCTGCCCGTCGAGCAGCGTGACGCGCGAGCGCAAGTCGGGCACCAGCATCACCTCGCCGAACGTGTCGATATTAGCAGGCAGCAGGAATCCGTCGAGCGTTTCGAGGTGCTCGCCCTCGAGCGTGAACCACTGCAGCCGGGCATTCACGCGGTCGGCGACCACGATTCGCGCTTGATTACCGGCCTCAGAGAGGCCGGCTATAGGGCGGCGGTCGATCCACACGCCGTGTGGCAGATCGAACTGCCCGTTCTCCTGGCCGGGCCGGCCAAACGTCGCTTTGTAGTTGGCCTCTGCGTCGTAACGGTGGATGGCGTAGGCGCCGTAGCCGTCGGCAACGAAGAAGTCGCCGTTCTCCGGATGGAAGGCGATATTCGTCGGCATGAAGCGGTCGCGGCCCCACGTGCCGTTGGGCTCCGTGTCCTCGCCCGCGGCGTACAGGCCCGATTCCATCGGCGCCCGGCGTTCCCATACCTGCTCGCCGCGAAGCGTCAGCTTGGCGAACTTTTTCAGATGCTGGTAGGCCGTAACGTAGAGAAACTCCTCGCCGCGCTCCTCCCGAACCTCCAGGCCGTGCCCGCCGCCTTGAAACTGCTGGCCGAAGGAGCGGACGTATTTCCCGTCGCGGTTGAACACGAAGATGGCCGGATGGTCGGTCTGCTTCGCGTTGCCCTCGTGGATGACGTACAGATTTCCGGCGCGGTCGAGGGCGACGTTGTGCGTCGTCTGCCACGTGAAGCGGTCCGGCAACTGGGGCCAGTCGTGGAGCACCTCGTACTGATGCTCGCCGCTGCCCAGGATTACCGACG
>CAZHIV010000403.1:0-9262 GCA_964532675.1 uncultured Planctomycetaceae bacterium | reverse complement strand
GTGTCGGACGGACGGGGCGACGGAGTACAGCGAGCGGGCCTGCCTGCGGGGCGGGCTGGGGCAGTTCCAGGCGATGCACCTGATGCTGCTAGCGATGGCCCACGCCGGCCGGCTCGGCAAGTACGGGGCGTAGCGTTATGTAAGATGTTTGATGTGAGATAGAAGATGTTTGGTGTTCGGAGGTCCTTCCGACATCTTCGATCATACATCAAACATCGGACATCCTATTTCACCAGCCTCGCATCGAGCCAATTCGCTCGATCCAGCTCGTCGCCGCGGTCGGCGTAGTCGACGGTCAGCGTTAGCCCCTGTGCGCCGGACACGTCCACCGACACGCTCTGCGGCGCGTCGCCGCCGCGCACGATGCCGCTCGTGTACGCCTCCTGCCACTCGCCGTCGCGCAGCACGTACACGCCGAAAGTCACGCTACCGCGCCGGCCGGCCGAATCATCGACCGCCACGGCCGCGTCGAACCGGCGGTACTTCCCCTCGAGCCCGTACGTCAGCCGCGACGCGGTGTGCATGCCGATGCCCTTGAGATAGCGCTCTGGGCCCACCGCCAGCGGCCCGCCGTCCACGCTGCGGTCGCGCTCGTACGGCCACTCCATATCCAGGTACGGCACGTGCCGGTACGCGGCCGGCTCCAAGTCCGACAGATAAACAAACGCCCCGCCCAGCGACTGCAGCGCCACCACATCCTCCACGTGGCCGCCTTCGAGCGTTACTCCCTCGCTCAAATCCACTTGCAACACGTTCTCCTCGGCCCGAACGCCATCGGCGTACAGCAAGGACCCATCGCGCAGCGCCACGATCAATTGCGACTGACGACGGACAACAGACAACGGACTACCACCCAGCGCCACCGCCTCGACGCGCGACAGCGGCAGCTTCGCCGTTCCCGCCTGCACCGCCACCGAGAGCGATCCGCCCGCCAGCTCCTCGATGCGGCCGACAAGCCGATCGCCGTTGGTAAGAAACACGGCGTCCCCATTTTCCCTCCCTTGTAGAGAGGGGGCAGGGGAGGGTGCCCCATTTCCCCTCCCTTGTAGGGAGGGGCCAGGGGAGGGTGCCCCATTTCCCCTCCCTTGTAGGGAGGGGCCAGGGGAGGGTTCTCCCCGCACGCGCCGGGCGAGCGCCGCCCGCTCGTCCGCATGCCGCCGCTGTGCGAAAACCACGCCTCGCACCGCACCCCGCGGAAACTGCTGTTCCTCAAACGTATCGCTGCGCACCGTCACCGCATCCTCGTCCAGCCGCACCGCCGCGCCGCCCGACCAGTCGGCCGCCGTCACCAGCCGCCCGCCACCGGCCAGCACGACGATCGTCTGCGGCCGCGGCTCCACCGGATGCCCCCACCGCACGAGCTGCGCCAGCGAGATCGTGCGCGTCTTCTCCGCCGCGTCTCCTTCAGCCTCAGCCACCCCAAACGTCACCCGCCCATCCGCGTCGACCGAAACCAGTTCGGCCGCAAAGGCCTTGCCATCTACCGGCACAACTTCCTGCGCCGCCCCCGCACTCGCAATCCCGGCGACGAAGAAATAACCACAGAGACACAGAGAGCACAGAGAAGCAATTTCTGCAGCCGTGTTTGGAATTCTGCAGCCGATCCGCAATCCGCAATCCGCAATCGGCAATCCGCAATCCGACTTCCTCTCCGTGCTCTCTGTGTCTCTGTGGTGAACCATCCGCATCACCTCTGAAGAATCGGTACGCTGTTGTCCGGCATCTGCAGGATGATGGTCGCCATCGCTGTGCCGTACTCGAACGAGATCGGGTCGGGCCAGGCGCCGTCCGCCTGTTGCCGGGCCACCAGCACGTCGCGCACGGCCGGGTACCAGCGCTCCCACCGCTCGCCGCCGGCGTGCCACATCGATTGCACCGCGTAGTAATGCCCGTAGAAGAAGTGTGCATCCTGCCCGATCGCCGGACCGCGCGGCAGAAACTGCTCCAGGTACGCCAGCCCGCGCTCGATCTCCCGCCCTTCGTACACGCCCGCGCTGTACAGCGCCACGACCCCCGCCGCCGACCGCGGAAACGCGCTCTCGCCGCCCGAGAGCATGTAGCGAAAACCGCCGTCCGCGTTCTGGCACCGCTTTACGTAACGGGCGCACCGCTCGATCGTCTCGTTCGGCACGGCCAGCCCGGCGTTCCGCGCCGCGCGCAGCGCCATCACCTGGCAGATCGTGACCGAGACATCGGCATCCATTCGCCGCGGCTGATACCGCCAGCCGCCTTCGTCGTTCTGCGTGCGCACGATAAGATCGATCGCCGCGGCGAGCTTCTCGCGCAGGTCGTCCCGCGGGCTCATGCCATAAACCTCGGCCAGGAAGAGCGTCGCGAAGCCGTGCCCGTACATCGGCCCGTGGCTCACGGCCCCTTCGACCGATACGAAGCCGCTGTCCTGCGTATGGTCCAGCAGAAAATCGGTGACCCGCGCGACCTCTTCGCCATACGGCCCGCGACCCGGCGTGCTGCCGGCGCTGAGCCAGGCCATTCCCGCCAGCGCGCACACGGCCGCGTTCCGCCCGTACCCGCTCGTGGAAAACGACCCGTCCTCCAACTGCCGCGCGGACAGAAAGGCCAGCCCCTTCTCCACCGCCGGCCGCGCCGGCGCGAGCAGCTCGGCCGCCGGCACACGCCGTTCCTCGCCGCCTCGCCCGGCCGGCGTCTGCGCCGCCGCCACCCTCAGCATGCAGTTCGCCAGAACGAAAACCGCGACCGCCCACCGCTCGACCTGTCGCCCACGCGTTTCCATGCCCCCATCGTTGCGCAGCCAATCCACACCCGTCAAGCGACCGCCAACCTCCAAGTGGGCTGTTCGCGGCACTTTCCGCGCAGCGCGGGGTGGCACCGACGTTCGGCCGCCTGTACGCCGCCACCGTACCCGCTTTCCACGGCCGAATGTCGGTGCGGCGCAGCCGTGCGAGGCAAACCAGCCCTTCGACAGTGGCACAGGCCGCTGGCCTGTGTCGCAGTTCTGCGATTCTTCGCACCGGCTAGCAGCCGGTGCCACTGGGTTTGTAACCCTTTAAGATACATGCACCTCAACCCGGTGCGCACCGGCCCGGTTGACCGGCCCCGCGATTGGCGCTGGAGTTCAGCACCCCATTATGAGAGCGCCGCCAACGTCGGCATCCCGCTGGAATGGATTTTCGCCGGCCAATCGCCAGCGCCTCCCACGGCCGCGCCGCACCGACATTCGGCCGTGGCACGCTTCACTCAATGGCCACGCACAACCGGCCGAAAGTCGCTGCCACCCGCGTGCAAACATAGGGTGCCACTGCTAACTCGTTAGCAGTGCCGCTTTCTGTCACATCCTTGCTGTTGAACGCCGTGCGATTGTGCCAACTGCAAGGTGCACCCCGAAAGACAACACTGCTGGGCAAGCCAGCAGTGCCACCCGCCGCCTGTCTCGACTGGACGCGCAAACGATCAATCACTTGATCAGCTTATCGTATTCCGCGTGGGTTCCTATCCAGACCCAAACCCAGTCGGAACCATCCTCCACGGCAAGCGCCCGATAGTTACGACCTACTCGCGCTGACCAGTGATTGCCAAGCCGCTTGAACTGTAAGGATGGGTGATCCAAGTTTTCTTTGAGCAGCTTGAAGTTCTTGCGAGCGAGCTGCTGAACTTCTTTAGGTAGCGCGTCGAAGCGCTTCCAGAATTGAGGCGTTGTCCGATGCACTTACAGGTCTCGCAACTTTCCCTGTTGCTTTGCTGCTTCGACTTCTTCCCGCAAGAAGTCCAGCTTGCCCGCGGCGGAGTCCTGCTCGATTTGCCGGTCCCAGTTTTGCCAATCCCGCTCGGCAATCCACTCCCGCAACCGAGCAAAGTCTTCGCGCGACAGCGATTCAATCTCGGCTTGGATGGATTCAACTCGCGTCATCGTTCGCTCCGTCCGAAAACCACGCCAAGGCAGCATTCACTACTGTATATTCAACGTCGAGCTCCGGCTCCGGTCAAGTCAGCTTATGAGCGCGCCGCCGCTGTTGGCATCCCGCTGGAATGGAATTTCGCCGGCTAATCGCCAGCATCCGCGCCTCCCACGGCCGCGCCACACCGACATTCGGCCGTGGCACGCCTTACTAAATGCCCACCCACAACCGGCCAAAAGTCGGTGCCACCGGCGGTCCCACGACACGATAGGTTCGGCTCCCTCCCCTTCTAGGGGAGGGAACCGATCCAACACAAGCTTCATGATCGGCCACACCGGGGACCAGCACACCGATCGGTTCCCCGGCGACGGCTCGCGGAATTAGCCGTCGGCAATCAGCCATCAGCCGTCTGTCGTCGCTTGTCAGTTCTGGCTCTCGACTGTGGACGCTCGACTCTCGTCGTTCCCAAAAGTGGCCAAAAATCGTTGCTGAAATCGGCTCGCCAATATGTTAAGACAATTGCCGATCCGCGTTCTTTGGCAACTTAGCTTTCAGCCATCAGCTCTCAGCCGTCGGCCAGAGCGTACGACTGCGCTACCGGTGCGCGCGGGCATCGGGGATCAGCCCTGAACCCTTAGCACCCGCCACCAACCACGAATTCGCAATAGTCCCCGCTATACGCGACACCGCCGTCGCGTTCCGGCCTGAAATTGCCGCCTGTCCCGCCAGGCGGCTGGCGCATTAGCGGTGACTTTTGCGATAAAAAATCGTGTTTCGAGAGTGACGCGAAAACGGCGCGGACACACCAGGCGCCCGGTCGACGGATGCGAAGAGACATTGGCAGAGCATTGCGCGTGGAAAAGGCCGGCACCGAGCGAGGCTTGGTGCCGGCCCCTTGTTCTACCGCGCCGCATACCGTGGGGCAGGGCGGGTGGGCCGAAACGCTACTCGAACAGCGAATCGGTGTCGGTCTCCGTTTCCGACTCGGTGTCCTCGGCCGGCGTGCTGTCGGCTGCCGGCTCGGCCGGCTCTTCGCCGAACAGGTCGTCCGCCGAGTCGGTCGCCGCCGGTTCGGTGTCCGTGGCTGGCGAATCGGTTTCCGCGGCCGAGGGCTCGGTTTCCGTCGCCGGTGCTTCCGGTTCGATTGCCGGGAACGCCGACTCCGCGGTCTCCGCCGGCTCGGTGGCCGAGGGCTCATCGCCGAACAGCCCCGGCTGGGCCGCGGCGGGCTCCTCGTCGGCCGGGCCCGGTTCGGTCGTGTCGATCCGGTCGAACGGGTTGGCCTGCGGCAGCGACGCCGGCTGTTCGAGGCCCGACTCGCCGCCCGCCTGGCGGACGCTCGACTCGGGGTGCAGTTGGGCCATTTGTTGGCGCAACTGCTGCAGCTCGCGCATCACCATATTGAGCTGCTCCTCGAGCCGCATCGTTCGCGCTTCGAGGTCGCCGCTCCGGGTCTGCATCGGCTCTTCGCCGCGGTAGCCGGCCGATCGGGTGCGCTCGCGCAGCGGCTGCAGCGTGGCGGAGACCTGCTGCTGAGCGCCGTCGCGCCACACTTCGAGCATGACGGCCTGGCCCGCGGGGATGGAACGGACCATCCGCTGCACGTCCATCGGCGAGCTCACTGGCTGGCCGTCGATTTGCAGCAGCACGTCGCCGGTCCGCAAGCCGGTCTGTTCGGCGGCGCTGCCGGCGGTCACGCCGCGGATTTCCACGCCCGGTCCTGGGCTGGCCGCCAGCCAAACGCCCAGTTCGCCGCGCTCACCGCCGGCCTGCATGTCGCGCTCATAAGTCTGCGCCTGCGGATTGGTCGGCGCCGGCAGCGGCTGTTGCCCGCTCGGTTGCTGCCCGGCTTGCCCCTGCGTCGCGCCCGGTTGGCCAAGTTGATCCTGCTGCGCGCCGTATCCCGGCTGCTCGCCGGGCAACGGCTGCTGCTGGATCGCGCGTTGCCCCTGCTGGTCGTCCTGCAAAAATCCAGCGTCCAATTGCTGCGCTTCGGCCACCGCCACAGCCAGCAGCGCGCCGGCCAAGAAACTTACACCACACGTCACCGTCTTCATCGTCAACTCCTTCGGCCGTCCGGCCGGTTAGATGGGGTGACCGGTCCTGCAATTGAAAATCGAAACCGGATTACGAACACCGCCATCGGGAAATCTACGGGTCATTCTCCGCGCGCACAACCCCTTGCCAACCCCTTGCCACCGATACCGAAGCAAACCCAATGCCAAGCGGCGGCGCGCCGCCGCGACTGGCCGTGGGGCAATTATCAAAGGGAAATTTCCGCCTTTAACTCAATTCCGCGTAGGCCGAACTATGCGAGCACGACGCCACGGCTCGCCGTCGTGCATGAAATGGCCGGCGCGACGTCCTGCGATGGTGGCTTAAGAACCACCTCGGCGGCCCGCCACTCACCACCGGACATTCATCGTTGCCCCACGAGTATGAAAATGATCTCCCGCCCGCGACCACCGCTAGCCCCCAGCCCCCAGCCCCCAGCCCCCAGCGCGCAGCTCCTCAATCATCTGCCGCGTCGCCGCCTCCACCGCATCTTGCCAGCGCGACGGACCGAATCGCTGGGCATATTCCGGCCGCGCGTGGGCGAACAGAATGCCCCGCGAGTTATTGATCACCGCACCCAGGCCGCGGGAGTCGAACGCCCCCATGACATCTCGCGCCGTGCCGCCCTGGCTGCCGAAGCCGGGTACCAGAAACCACGTGTGCGGCATCGCGGCCCGCAGCTCGGCAAGCTGCGCGGGGTAGGTCGCGCCGACGACGGCCCCAACCGAACCGTAACCGCAGTCACCCCTCGTCGACATCGCCAGCCCTTCGACGTACTGCGCGACATGGCCATAGATGGGTCGACCGTCGCACTCGAGATCCTGCCACATCCGCCCGCCGGGGTTCGATGTCTTGACGAGCACGAACACACCGGCCCCGCGCTGGCGCGCGACATCCGCGAACGGCTCCAGGCTGTCGTCGCCCAAGTACGGGCTGACGGTGAGGGCGTCCGCCTGCCACGGACTCGCGTCGCGGCCCAGGTAACCGCGGGCGTACGCCAGGGCGGTGCTGCCGATGTCGTTCCGCTTGCCGTCGAGAATTACCAGCAGCCCCCGCTCGCGCGCGTGCGCGATCACCTCGGCCATCGCCGCCATGCCCGCCGGGCCGAGCTCTTCGAAGAAAGCGGCCTGCACCTTCACCACCGGCACCAGCGGCGCGACCACGTCGCACACGCCCTGGCAGAACCGCTTGTACGCGTCCGCTTGCGCACCGTACGACTGGTCAACGCTGCCACGGAAACTCTCCGGCAATTGGTCCCACCGCGGATCGAGCCCCACGCACGCCACGCTCCCCAGGCGCCCAATGGCTGCCGCCAGTCGATCGGCAAAATGCTCCACCAAACCTCGCTCCGCAAAAGGCCAGACCGATCACCGCGCAGGCTAGGCCCACGGCCGAATTATAAATGTCGTTTCGAGCCACCGAGGGAATTACCCTTGCGCTCCGTGGTTTTCACAATGGTTCGGAGGGATGGCCCCCTAGGGTTCGGCCGGTGGGGAGGGCGGCGTGGGCGCCGTTCCTTCCGTCGTGCCGGGCTTGTCCATGCGGACCATCAACCACTGCTGCGTCGTGCCGTCGGCAAAGTGCACGAGCGCAGGCGTCATATCCTGGGTGAGGTTGCTGACGCCGGTTTCCATCAGCGGGCGTGCTTTTCCAGCGGCTGTCCAAGCGGCACGCTGCGTTTGCTTGTCGACCATACCTTCGATTTGCTGGGCTGCGTCGGTGGCCGTGTTTTGCAGCGTGCCAGAGAGAATCCCCTGCTTGCTGACAGCCAGTTGCAGATACAGCGTGGGCTCCGCACCGCTGGGCTCGCCGTCGTGCGTCAATGCGAATACACCCAAAGGCATCCAGTCTTCCGCCGCCGGCTGTGTGTCCGGAACGCTGGTGGCGATCGCCTCAGCCTGCTGCGCATACTCTTCCTCGGTCGCCACCGGTTGGTCGCCATAGTACACGGAGCCGTCCTGGTAATAAACGTTCTCGCCGTAATTGTAGTAGACGGGCTCAGTCCAGCCGTAATCGACCCAGCCGGTCACGGCCGGCCAGGCCGCCCATGCCCAGTAGTTGAACCTCGGGTAGTAAATGTCTCGAAGGTGATTGTGGAGCCACCATTCGTCGCCGTACCAATCGCGGTGGCCAGCCGCGTGATTGCGCCAGTAGTCGCGGATATCGTCGCGATGGTCTTGCCGCCAATCCCGCCACTGTTCGCGACCGCGAATGTGGCCTGGCCGATTCTGAACAAAGTCGCGGTCACCCGGCCGAAAGGGGCGATCTCCCGGCCTGCCGGGCAGGCCAGCATCGGGTCGATCGCCGCCCGGCCGCAGACCGCCATCGGGGCGACCGCCGGTGCCGGGACGTGCCGGCAGGTTGGTTGCAATCTCACCACCACCCGGCCGGCCCGCTCCCGCGATGCCCTCGGCCGGATGTTCGTTCAGGAACGCCGCAGCTGCACCGCCCGCCAGCGCGCCGCCCGCCAGACCAACTCCCGGACTTGCAGGTCGAGTCGACGGTCGGCCTGCACCGGCAAGGCCGCCACCTGTCGTCGGCAAATCGAGGAAGTTCTGCAAATCGCGCGTCGATGGCCTTGCGCCGCCCGCCGGTCGTGTGCCCGCGGTCGGTCGCGACGCTGCCGGGCGACTTGCGATCGCACCTGTGCCGGGCCGAGCACCGCCCGGACGAGCACCGGGCGTCGGCAGATTTCCAAATTGCGGCCTGGAACTGGCGGGTCTGCTGCCGCCGCCGCTCGGACGAGACAACGAAGATGGAAGTCCGGTTGGCCGCGACATCGAGGGGGTCCGACCCGCGCCGTGCGCGCCGCGATAACTTCCGCCACCCGCGCCGCGATAGCCACTTGCTCCGCCCGAGCGCATACCGCCGCCGCCAGCGGAGCGCATACCGCCGCCGCCGCTGAATCCTCCGCGGCCTCCTCCTCCGCCGCCGCCCGCACGACCGCCTCTTGCCCAGGCATCACTCGACGCCCACCAACAAACTGCCGCCAGGCCGATTGTGAGAAAGAACGGCTTTTTCATTGCAGCACCTCGTGCGATAGACAGGCTTGCTATTGGATCGCTACCTCGTTGCAATGCCGGCCTTACTCAGCCGGCTTGCGTACGACGAACACTTCATCGACATTCGGCAATAAGTCTCCGTCGAGAGTTCGATTAATCGACTGCCACGTGCAGGAATCGTCGTCGATACGCGTCATGATGTTGACCGCCGACGCCTTGCGTCCGTCGGGCAGAGTGCCCGTTTGTTGAATCAGCCACTGATCGCCTTGGCGAGTCCATTTTCCTTCAGCGAAACCGCCGTGGGAATCAAATACCCACGAACGAATCCGT
>CAZHIV010000402.1:0-3054 GCA_964532675.1 uncultured Planctomycetaceae bacterium | reverse complement strand
TGACGGCCATGCTCGGCGTGCTGCTGAACTTGGTGCTCGGCTTGTCGCGAGTGCTGTTGGCGATGGGCCGCCGTGGCGACATGCCGGCTGCCACCTCCAAGATATCGGTGGCCGTGGTCGCGACGGGCGTTGTCGTCGCCGCGCTGGCCGCCACGGGAAGCGTAAAAACTACGTGGACGTTTAGCGCATTCACGGTGCTCGTCTACTACGCGATCACGAACGCCGCGGCCCTGCGGCTCGAGGACGACCAGCGGCTATTCTCGCGCTGGTGGGCCCGCGCCGGCCTGGTCGCCTGCTTATTGCTTGCGTTCGCGGTGGAGTGGCGCGTGTGGGCGGCGGGAATGGGGCTGCTGACGCTCGGACTCGCGTGGCACTTTGGGCGACGGCGGGCGCGCAGCTAAACCGAAAGCGGAAGGTGGGGCGAGGCTGCGGAAGTCGATTAGCAGCCGACGCGCAGGCGGGTGCCGAATTGGACGCTATTGACGATTTCTTGCGGCGAGATGTTCGACGGAAAATAGGTCCCGCCGATGTGGGCCCCGTGCAGCGAGCAGCCTTCCAGATCGATTTGCCGCAGGTCAAGCCCGCGGAGGTCGGCGTCGCGCAAGTAGGCGCCGCGGAGGATGAGTTTCGACACGTCGACGTTTCGCAGATCGACGCCGCGCAGGTCGGCGCTAGAAAGGTCGACCTGCTTCCGACCGGCAATGTGCTGCTCGAAATGCTCGATATCATTCTCGCGCAGGTCGCGGAACGCCGGGTCGTCGATGAATCGGGGGGCGGCCATGGCAAATATCTCCTTACACAAGCATAGCACGCCGATTGAGGTGTCGGGTGTCAGGTTCCGGGTGTCAGGATTTCCCGCTCCGACACCTGACACCCGACACCCAACACCTTAGATTTCCGCGGCGCACCACGGGCAGTGGCTCCAGAATTCGCGGACCACGCCCCAGCCGCAGCGGCCGCACTTCTCCGCACTGCCGGAAATCTTCCACGCCTGCCGCACTTTGGTCCGGCACCACGGGCAATAGCGCATGAACGGCATCAGGTCTTTGCGGTCGCAGCTCGGATTGCGGCAACGGACAACATAGCGTCGATCGGAGTATTCGCGCGGCGAGACGTCGTCGAACCCCGGCCCGTAGCACCAACCGCAGTATCGCCAGTCGAGCTTCGTGCCCCGATTGCAGCGCGGGCAGGCGGCGGGAAACGTCGTTTCGTCGCGGAACACCTTGCGGCCAGCCCCGCACCAGGGGCAGGCCTGCATTGCCTCGGAGACCGGACCCTGGCAGCGGCCGCACTGGTAGTGCGTTTTCAGCAGCCGGCCGAATTGCCGCTGAAACTGCTGCTGGCGAATCTGCTTCCAGTGCCGCTGGGTGGTTCGCTTGGGCTTCTTGGTTCGCCGACGCGTACTCTGGCGGAGGACCTTGGGCTTGGCCCGCAGGTAGGCGGCCAGCATCTGCCCGCCGTCGGCGAAGCGGCGGCTGGGCTTGAGGTCCATCGCCCGCTTCATCAAGGCGATCATGTCCGGATGCAGCAACGTGCGCAGTTTGGCGGCGCCGGGCAGCGGCTTTTCAAACGGCCACTCCGGCAACTGGCCGGAGAACATTTGCCACAACACCAGCCCGGCCGCGAACACGTCGCTTCGCCGCGAGGGCCGGCCCATCGCCTGCTCCGGCGCCATGTAGCCGACCGTCCCCGCGCCGGAGGCCGAAACCGTGCGATGGGCAATCTTCGAGATGCCGAAGTCGGTTAGCCGCAATCGGCCGTCGGGAAAGAGCAGCAGATTATCCGGTTTCACGTCGCAATGGATCACGCGCTGCTCGTGGGCGAATGCCACGGCGCGGAGCAGCTGCTCGCCCAGGTCGAGCGCGGACTTAAGCGACAATCGCCGCGCCAGCCGCTCTTCCAGCGACTCCTCGCCCAGCGGAAAGGCGATCACCAGGTGCCCGTCGATGAAATCCGCCGACTTGAGGCCCAGGATGTTCGGGTGATGTAGCTTGGCGGCCAGCCGCACCTCGCGCGAAAAGTCCTCCAACGATTCTTTCGTCACCAGGCCCTTATGCGGAATCTTCAGGGCAACATTCACGCCCTCGAGCGTATCCTGCGCGCGGAACACCGTCGCATAAGGCCCATTGGAAATCCGGGCCTTGAGTTTGTACTTACCGATTTTCTGTCCGGGACGAAGCACGGGGGAAGGGTTCAGGGTTCAGGGTTCAGGGTTCAGGGTTCAGGACAGGCCTTTTTTCGGTATCAGGCTCAGGACGTTGCGCGGGGAAACGTCGTGCCGCGGGATCGAGTTGCATTTCGAGCTTACGCTCAAGGCCGTTTAGCATGCGGACGCATTCGTGATATCGTGCGCGGAATGCCTCGAAAACCTTCGGCTCGATGTATCGCTTTCGAAATACAATGAAAAGGTGATGCACTGTTTCTGATGCTTCGCCGCGAGCGCGATTCACGCTTTCAATCTTATAGCGAACGTGGCGGTCGCTGTGTTTCTCGGCTAGTTGCGCAGGCGAACTGTTCGACGACCTCCGCACCTGGGAGCCGAGCTCGTATTTTTCGCAGACCTCAAGGTGCAAATCGCAAAGTTTTTGATACACGTGCAGATCTTCAACACGCATAAACTCGGACATCACTTCTCTCCGACAAGTCGCGTAGCATACAACCCTGAACCCTCACAAAGTGGCCATATCAATATTATTGAAGTTCCGCTGATAATAGCCCATGTACTGTACCTTACGCTCCAAAGCCATAATAACCGCCGCGGCGAAGTTGACCCCCTCGAAGCTCTGGGCGCTGCCCAGGCCGCCCGGGCTGAACACGTTGATTTCCATCAACTTGTCGCCCACGATATCCAACCCGACGAGAAACATGCCGTCGGCCACAAGCTTCGGCCGCACGATTTCCGCGATCCGCAGGGCGCGGTCGTCCACCTCGGATTGGGCCTTCCGGCCGCCGGCATGGATGTTGCTGCGGATGTCGTCGCCCGAACGCAGCCGGCGAAACGCCGCGTATTTCCCCTTGTATTTCAGTGGGGCGCCGTTCATCACAAACAGCCGC
>CAZHIV010000401.1:0-7390 GCA_964532675.1 uncultured Planctomycetaceae bacterium | reverse complement strand
CGCGCCAGATGGCGTCGCGCGCGGCCTCGTATTGCCGCATCGTGAAAATGAGCGTCACGTTGAGCGTGACGCTGGACGCCGACAGCTCCTCGAGCGCGTCGAGGCCGGCCGGCGTGGCGGGGACTTTGATCATCCGGTTTTGATGCCCCTGCGACCATTGCCGCCCCAGCTCGATGTAGCGCCCGACGCGCTCGTCGTGCGTTAGCGTGCAACCGGGATCTTCCAACAGCGGATCGAGCTCGAAGCTCACGTAGCCGTCGTCGCCGCGAGTCGATTTCCAAACTGGGAGAAAAACATCCTGTGCGGCGCAGACGATGCGATCGGTCAATTGCCAGGCGGCCCGCTCGTCGCTTTCCTCGCGCTCCACGAGCAGCTCGTTGAGCGCCCGGTCGTAGCGGCCCGATTTCACCAGGTCGGCGATAATGATCGGGTTCGAGGTGGCGCCGGTGGCGCCGAGCGCGCGGTTAGTGCGCACAAAATCGGGCTCGACCGAATCGAGCCACAGCTTGGTGCCCGTCGCGATGAGCGACTGCAGGGGTGACGCCATTGCTAGCTCCTTTCGCGTCAAAGCGTGCGCGCATGGCAGGCAGCCATCATACAAGATGGGAATACAAGCGTGAACAGCCGCGGTGAAACTGCGAAATTCGGAAGGCATGGCAAAGACGGGGCGTGTTTGCGGAATGCGGCGATATTAGCGATTCTTATGATTTTAACGGTTATTGCTGCATTGGCGGCGAGCACAGGCCGATTATCGATTCTCAGGAGTATGATGCCGGCTCGGCCTATGGACTGGGCCGCTCGGCAGGCTGCGACGGGGAGATGCCTTTCCATGACCAACTCGAGTCGATTGATCGGGCTGATCATGACCGCGGCGTTGGCGGTCGGCGCCGCGGCCGCGCAGGGACAGTCGCAGTGGGACGACGCCGCGCCGCCGGACTTGCCGTTGCCGTTGTCTTTGCCGGACGACGAGATGATGCCGACGCCCGCCAACTTGGACGGAAGCGGGAGCAGCATCCTGGTCGGCCCTTCGCCCGGCGACCACCCGTCGTTCGACAATCACAGTGAGTACGACGCCGACGGCTACGCCGGTTTCGCCCCGGGCCTGCACGAGCACTGGCACGGTCCGACCGCGCCGATCGAAAGCACGGGCACCTGGCTGCGGCGCGGGTTCTGGTACGCCGAGACGGAAGCCGTCGTGTGGAACCGGCTTTGGAACCGCGACAACAAGCTGATGGCCGCCCAGGACATCCAAGTGAATTCAGAGTTTTTCTTGACGCCGCAGAACCCGTTTCCCATATTCGGTACCAACCGCCTGCTCTACTTGGACGGCGCGCATCCGGGGCGGGACACCTCGGTGCGGGCCACGTTGGGCTATTTCCTCTTCCGGGATTCGCAGAACCGCGACCACACGCTCGAATTCACCGCCTTCGCCGGCGGCGACTGGGTCCAGGACCGCGTGATCGAGTCCACCGTTGATTTCGGACTGTTCGTGCCCTTCTACATCGACGGCAGAAACCGGTCCTTCGATGGCTCCACCCGCCAAACCATCGCTTACAGCAGCCACTACAACAGCTTCGAGTGGAACTACCGCGTGCGGCAGCGCATGCGACGCGATCAGATCATCATGGACGCCAACGGCCATTGGCATCGCGCGGCCAACGCCGGTTTTGTCCGCGATTACCTGGCTGGTCTCCGCATGGTCGAGGCCCGCGACATCCTGAACTGGCGGGCCGAGGACATTGGCGTGCTCGGCGACGACGGCTCTTACTTGATCCGCACCGACAACGACATGGTCGGCCTGCAGCTCGGAGCGGGCTTAACGTACGAGGCCTCCCGGTGGAGCCTCGGCATGCACGGCAAAGGCGGCGTCTACCTCAACGACGCGCTGGGCCGCGTGACGCTCGATTTTACGGCCGACGATAATCAAGACGCCGATCTTCGGTTGAGAGAGGACCAATTGTCCTTCATCGGCGAGGCGAAGCTGCTCGGCCGCTGGCATCTATTGCCCAACTTCTCGCTGCGGGCGTCGTACGAGCTGATGTACTTCACCTCGCAAGCGCTGGCCCCCAACCAGGCCACGTTTACTACGGAAACCTCCTACCTCAATACGTCGCAAGACCCGTTCTACCACGGTGCCTCCTTCGGGTTTGAAGGTTATTGGTAGTTCGCGTGATCGGCCACATCTTTGCTCGCTCCGCGCTCCGCGTGGAATTGACGACTGGTCTCCCTGCTTGCTTCGCGCCGGCGCAGGCCGTTTAATAGCGAGTACGGTTTTTGATGGGGGCTCCTATCCTACCGCGTTGCCGGCCGCGGCAAACGCGGGCGCAAGGCAGAACCATGCCGCCGCGAAACCTCTTAATCCTGTTCTTGGCGGCCGTCGTTTCCTACGCCTGCTACGTGCGCGGCGAGCAGAACCCGTACGCCCGGTACGTTGCCGACGGGCTCACGGCCATCGAGGATGGAGCGCTCGACCCGGTGCCGAATCGCGAATTGTTCGACGCCGCGATGGAGGGCATGGTCGGCGCGCTGCGCGCCCGCGGCGACGCGCACTCGCAATACTTGCCCGAAGAGGAAGCTACCCCGTTGAGGACCGATATTCGCCAACAGTTTGGCGGGATCGGAGTGCGGATCGGCTTCGAAGGCGATCCGCCGCAACTGGTCATCGTCGGCCCGCCCGACGCCGGCACGCCCGCCGACCGCGCCAATCTCCTGCCGGGCGACCGCATCCTGGCAATCGACCTTCAACCCACCGAGAGCATGTCGATGACCGACGTCCTTGCCCGGATGCGCGGTCAGCCCGGCACCACACTCAAACTGTCGATCCAACACGAGCATGCGACCCAACCTCGATCGATCGAGCTGGTTCGCGAGGTCATCGAGATCGAGTCGATTCTTGGCGATCGGCGGGACGACGACGGCAGGTGGATCTTCAGGCTCGAATCCGATCCGCGCATTGCGCACCTGCGGATTATTTTATTCGGCGACCGCACCGCCGCCGAATTCGCGGCCACGCTCGAGCAAGTGACGGCCGACGGCGCAGCCGCCGTGGCACTCGACTTGCGCGACAACGCGGGCGGCGCGCTCGACGCGGCCGTGGCGGTATGCGAAATGTTCCTGCCGGATGAGAAGGCGATCGTGGAAACTCGCGGTCGCAACCATACACTTCGCCAGCGCTATGCCACGAGCGCCGACGGACGTTGGCTCGACTTGCCCGTGGCCGTACTGGTGAACCGCAACAGCGCGAGCGCGGCCGAAATCGTGGCCGCCTGCCTGCAGGACCACGATCGGGCGGTCGTCGGCGGCGAGCGAACGTACGGCAAGGGGACCGTGCAGCAACTGATTCCGCTGGAAACGGGCCGAAGCCTCTTGAAACTGACATGGGCCAGCTTTTGGCGCCCCAGCGGACAGCGAATCCATCGCCCCCTCGACACCGCGGAGGACCAGACTTGGGGCGTGATGCCCGATTCGGGCTATCAGCTTCCCCTGACGCCGGAAAAATATCTCGAGTTCCAAAAACATCGCGCAAGTCGCGATACGATGCGGAGAGGCCCGGCGGCGCAAGTGGCGGAAACCGGCGAGCCGGACGCCGACGCTGATTACATTGACGAGCAGCTGCAATTAGCGGTGGAACACCTGCGCGGCGAACTAGATAAACCATCCAAGCATTAGGAAGTGTCAACCTGTAGGGAACGCCCTCCGCGGCGTTCCGCCCGACAGAACGGCGACGGAACGGCACAGAGGCCGTTCCCTACAGGAATAAACGGCTTGTAGCACTTTCCGGGGGCAACGTAATTGTTACGCCCAGCTGGTTGCCGCCGCAGTTCTTGGCACCGATTGTCGTGGCCGTAAGTCTATTTATGCTTTAGGCTTACGGATTCTATGGTGGCCGGATGCCCCCGTGGGATTCCCTTTGGCACGCCTTATGCACTTCCTCGCCACCGTCGGCCGCTGTGAGGATGCAGCGGCCCGAATCTCGGAGGTTCGAGGACGCTTACGGCTCTTCGCGGGCCGACCTCGCCCCAGCCGGGAATCGCGTGCGGAGGTCGTTTCCCCGCGCGTTCTCGTCGTCCATCTCATCACCAACTGAGAAGGGGGTCTTATCATGGTCGCTCGCAACCCGATTCGTTGTACGCTCGTCGCCATTCCCGCCTCGCCGGAGCGCTGCCTATCGAGCGGCGCAATCGCGCGGGACGTGCTTCCCTGGGCCGATCCGTACGTGGCCCAGTTGATCAAGAAGCTGCAGGACGAGGTCCGCCACGAGCGGCGCACGCGGTCGCAGATGCGTCACACTTCGCCGCTCGGCCCGGATCGCGCGGACGCCAGCACCAGCTGGCGCATCTCCGCCGTGAGGTAGAACGAGCCCGTGATGCACACCAGCTCGCCGGATACGGCTGTCTGGCGCACATGATGCCACGCTTCGGCGGGCAGGGCGCGGACTAGCACTTCGGCGCGGCGATTGCCCAAAGAGTCGCAGAACACGGCGGCCAGCTCGCCGGCGCCGACCGCGCGGGGATTCTCGCGGTACTGCGTCACGATGAAGCGATCGAAGTAGGGCACCAGCTCGCGGACGATGGCCCGAACGTCCTTGTCCCGGCTGACCGAGACCAGAAGCGTCCGGCGGCCTGGCCGCGGCAGCTCGGCCAACGCCTCGACCAGCGCCCGCGCGGACGCCGGATTGTGGGCCGTGTCGAGAACGATCGTCGGCTCGCCGGCCAGGATTTCAATTCGGCCCGGCAACGCGGCTTGCGACAAGCCAAGCCGCATGGCGTCGGCGGAGATGCACCAACCCTGGTGGCGGAGCTCGGCGATCGCCGCCAGCGCCACCGCGGCATTCGCCGCCTGATGGGCACCCCGCATCGCCAGCGGAGCGCCGTGCAGTCGGAACTCCTGGCCGGCCACTGTGTACTCGAAGTCGACGGCGGCCGAATTGGCAGCAGGCAGGCGGTAGAGAAAGCGGAAATCGCTGTCCAACTGGATCAAGCGGCAGCCGTGCTCGCGGGCGACGTCGGCGATGACCTGTTGCGGCTCCGCTTCGGTAACCCCGCTCACAACCGGAACGCCCGGCTTGATGATGCCGGCCTTTTCGCGGGCGATCGATGCGAGCGTGTTGCCGAGCTGCTTCGTATGGTCGTAGCTGATCGATGTGATCACGCTTACGGCCGGGAGGCAGACGTTGGTCGAATCGAGCCGGCCGCCGAGGCCGACTTCGAGAACGGCCGCGTCCACTTGCCGCTCGACAAAATGCAGCAGGGCCATCGCCGTGGTGACGTCGAAGTACGTCGGGCCGCCGGTGGGGTCGCCCTCCGCGGCCGCTTCCTCGTCCATCGCCCGAACCACGGGCCGCAGGCGATCGACCAGGGCGACCAGCTCGTCGGCGGAGCAAGGCTGACCATCCACGGCGAACCGCTCTTCGATCCGCTCCAAGTGGGGCGAGCTGAACAGGCCCGCGCGATACCCGGCCGCCGCGAGCACGGCGGCAACCATCGCCGAGGTCGAGCCTTTGCCCTTCGTGCCCGCCACGTGAACGATCTTCAGGCCCGCGTCCGGCTGGCCCAGTCGCGTGAGTAGCTGCCGCATCCGGTCGAGCTTGAGCTGCCGTTGATTGTAAGGAATGACGGCGAAGCGCTCGAAGTTGATTCGGCCCATCAGCCAGTCGAGCGCAGCCTGATGCGCTGGCCGGGCGGACAACGATTTCAGGCTGGTGGAACTGTTAGACAATCGTGCAGCAACCGTGTGATGCGGTAAGAATAATCTCACGCAAAGGCGCGAAGTCGCAAAGGATACAAGATAGGATTTATTCTTTGCTTTCTGCCGTTTTAAAAAGGATTTACTTCCCGTGGCTTGTCGTTGATGCTTGGCAACCTTTGCGCCTTGGCGCCTTTGCGTGAGACTTCATGATCGTTTAGCTTGCACGAGCTAGGAGGCGGGCTCGACTTTCACGTCGCTCTTCACCGAATTGGCGATGAAGCATTTCTCGTGCGCGTCGTGATGGAGGCGCTGCTCCTGGTCGGCCGTGGGCTGCTTGTCGCCGCCGTAAACGATCTTGGGCCGCAGCGTCACCGTGCTGACCCAGGGCACGCCGTTTTCGCCCTTAGTCATCGTGCCGACGGCTTCGTCCTCGTAGCTATCCACCTGGAAGCCTTGCTTGTAGGCGAAATACAGGAGCGTGAGCATGTGGCAGCTCGAGATGGCGGCGATGAATGCCTCTTCGGGATCCACGGCCGACTCGCTGGTGTAGGCTGCCGGCACGACCGACGGCGCGGCGGACGCTTCGACCCGGGCGCCGCCGTCGAAGGTCCAGGTGTGAACGCGGGAAAACTTGCCGGCGGCAAAGTCGGCATCGCCCCGCTGCCAGCGGATGGTGGCTTTGTGTTCGGACATGACGGGTTTCCTCCGTAGAATTCGGCCGCTCCAGCGCGGCTCGACCGCCGCTTGCGGGTTAGCTTGGAGCAACAGAGCGCTCAGCCGCAAGCGGCGGTTCGCACGTGGCATTGTACAAACGGCCGGCCGTGCGGGCGCAAAAAAGAAGGGCCGGCGAGGTGCGGGAGTCCTCGTCGGCCCTTGGGCGGGGAGAATTGGGGCCGCTTCCAGGCGGCCGATTAAAGTTAAACTACGCGGGAACTCATCTGCTGGACGCTCTCCCAACGGCCGCCGCGGTCTGTTGCACCCGCCCGCGAATGGCCCGGTTGTGCGTCCCACTCTTCTACCGAACCGCGGATAAAGCACAGGGCGTGCCAGAGCGGCCGGCCATGGCCGGCAATTCCCGAACATTGCGTGCAAATGGTTATTTCAACAGGGTTTATGCGCCGCCGGCGTATTCCCCGACTCCGGCCGGTGAGACAGCCACCAGTGCCACGACCTGTAAAATCTTCCGCTGCCCGTTGTAGAAGTTGCCGCGGCGGGTGCATGCAATGCTGAACACGCTAGTTTCTGCTTGCGTAGCGGTAAGGAGCGAAGCCGCTAGCAGTGCGCCCTTGCCTGCGTGCTGTAAATCATTAAGTTAAAACGCCTTGCGATGATTTCTGCCCCGCCTCCCCTCCTGCGTCGCCGCGAAGTGGTTCCATGCTGCTGGTTGAGAACGTGACAAAATCGTACCGGGAACCGAGCGGCCAGAAGCTGCCCATCCTGGATGTGCCCCGCTTGGAGCTAGCGGCCGGCGAGCAGGGCGTCATTCGCGGCCGCAGCGGCGGGGGGAAGACGACGCTGCTGAACGTAATCGCCGGGCTCGCCACCGTCGACGCCGGCCGGATCGTCGTCAACGGCGTCGATGTCACCCGGCTGCCCGAGGCCGTCCGCGACCGGGTCCGTGCCCGGCATATCGGCTTTGTGGTCCAGACGTTCAACCTGCTGCCCGGCTTCACGGCGCTGGAGACCGTGCTGTGGGGAATGA
>CAZHIV010000400.1:0-4289 GCA_964532675.1 uncultured Planctomycetaceae bacterium | reverse complement strand
GAACCGGTTTCATAACTAGTGGCACCGGCTGCTAGCCGGTGCGGAGGAACTGCAAAACTGCGGCACAGGCCAGCGGCCTGTGCCACTGAGCCGCAAGCATCGATGGTTTTGAAACCGGTTCTAGCAACCTTAACCACTCGGCAAGAACACCGAAGGTGTTCAAGTCCAAAGCCCAGGGTCGGTCGCCGCGACCGCACCCTGGGTGACGGACCAACAAAAACCCATGAAACCCCAACGGGGTTTAACTAATGTGTAACGCCTACGGCGTAAACGATTCATGGTCGTTTGTTCCCCGAGTGCGGTGGCCGCGGCGACCGACTCTGGGCTTCGGAGTGTAACGCCTTCGGCGTAGAGATTGCCGAAGTTATTCTTGAGCCATCCCTAAGCCTTTACGTGAGTCTCGAGCCATGCGAATCCTGACCACCATCCTCATCGCGGCCGTGGTCGGCACGTCGGTCGGCGGAGCGGCAGCCTACATCCAAATTCGGTCCGATCCGGAGGCGACCACGCCGCCGCCGGGCCAATCCGACGTCGCGACGCCCGTGGTGAGCGATCAAAGCGGTCCGCGCGTGCAGGTTGACGAGCCCCATTTCAATTTCGGCACGATGCAGCGGGGCACGACGAAGTCGCACGACTTCGTGATCAAGAACATCGGCACGGCGCCGCTGCGGCTGGAAGTCGGCCAGACCTCGTGCAAGTGCGCGCTGGGCGACGTCACGGCAAAGCCGGTCCCGCCCGGCGAGTCGACGCACGCCACGCTGGAATGGTCGGCCAAGAGCGACCGGGGCCTGTTCCGCCAGACCGCCCTGATCATCACCAACGATCCGCTGAACTCCCAGATCCAATTGTCGATCGAAGGCGAGATCATGGAGACCAGCGGCGTATCGCCGCCGGAGCTGATGTTCGACAAGGTGCCCGCCGGCGAGAGCGAGACGGCCCAGGTATACGTCATGGCCATGCTGCAGGACGAACTGAAGGTGAGCGAGGCCGAGCTTTCCGACCCGGCGACGCGGGACAAGTTCGACGTGCGGATCGAGCCGGTGGGGCGCGACGAGCTGCCCACGCCTGGCGCGCGGGACGGCGTGCGAATCGCGGTGACGGTCCGGCCGGGGCTGCCGGTCGGCCGGTTCAACCAGTGGCTCTCGCTGCGCACCAACCTGCCGGAGGCGGAGCAGCTGGATATCCCGGTCATCGGCCGCGTGGTGGGCGATATCAGCGTGCACGGCACCGGTTGGCTTGAAGAGCAGGGCGTGCTGATGATGGGGCACGTCGAGAGCAGCCAGGGCAAGTCGGCGCGGGTAAACGTCGTGGTCCGGGGCGAGGACGCCGCGGGGGTGGAGTTCCACGTCGAGTCCGTCGATCCGCCGGAGCTGAAGGTGAGGATCGGCGAGTCGAAACAGCTCAAGGAGACCTTGCTGCACGTGCCCGTGGAGATCGAAGTGCCGGCGGGCACGCGCCCCATGGTGCGGCTCGACACGGCGCAGGGCGACGAGGGTCGCGTCGTGCTGGGCACCACGCACCCGACGGTCAAGGAGCTGGTGCTGGGCGTGCGGTTTGCAGTGGAGCGGTGAGTGATTAGTAAACCGCCAAGGACGCCAAACTAATTGAGGCCGTTGGGGACTAAACACAGCGACAGCCCCCGGCTCTGCCGGGGTTTATCGCCCCGAAACGTGGCGCCTCATTCAAAAACCCCCGGCAGAGCCGGGGGCTACCAATCACGATGGGACGACGGATGCTTGCGAACACGAAGGCACGGATTTGCTTTGCGGTTGTCGGAACCATGATCGGCCTCGTGGTGGCGCGGGCCCTGACGGCCGAGCCCGCGACGGCCGAACAAGGCAAAACCATCGACCGCTACGCCGAGCAGAAGAAGGTCGATCCCGTCGAGGCCAACGGGCCCATCTTTGTCGGCTGGCCGAAGCCGGACGTCGCCCTGGTCTTTTCCGGCGAGCAGCACGGCTACCTGGAACCCTGCGGCTGCGCGGGGCTGGAGAACCAGAAAGGCGGCCTCATGCGCCGCTTCACGCTGATGAAGCAACTGCGCGACGACGGCTCGCCGCTGGTGGCCGTCGATCTGGGCTCTCAGGTGAAGCGGACCGGCGTGCAGGCCGAGATGAAACTCGATTTCTCCTACCGGGCACTCGCCAAGTTGGGTTACGCGGCCGTCGGATTCGGGCCGGAGGATCTGCGGCTGGACCTGCTCTCGGTGATCATCAATCTCGACGAGGCGACCGAGCCGCTGGTCTCGGCCAACGTGGGCATCGTCGACTTCGACAGCGGGCTCTCCAGCCGCTACAAGATCGTCGAAGCCGGCGGCTTGAAGATCGGCATCACCTCGGTGTTGGGCAAGCAAGACCTGGCCCGCGTCGCCAATGCCGAAGACCTGAAGCTGCTCGATCCCGAGGAGGCGATTTCCCAGGTGCTTCCCGAGCTCCGCAAAGCCGGTTGCGATCACCTGGTGCTGCTGTCGCACGCCGATCCGGCGGAAACGAAAGCCCTGGCCCGGCGGTATCCGGAATTCGACTGGGTCGCCACGGCCCACGGCGCGGACGAGCCGCCCAAGGAGCCCGCGAAGATCGCGGGCACCGATGCCTATCTCATCGAGCCCGGACATAAAGGGATGTACGTCGTCGTGGTGGGACTTTACAAGAACGGCTCGCCCTCCTTCCGTTACCAGCGGGTGCCGCTCGATCACCGCTTCGCCGACGCGCCGGAAATCCACCAGCTGCACGTGGAGTATCAGCAGCAGCTCGAACAGCTGGGCTTGGAGAACCTGGGGCTCAAGCCGAGCCCGCATCCATCCGGCCGCAAGTTCGCCGGCAGCGCCGTGTGCGCGGACTGCCACCTCTCGGCTACGGAAGTGTACGAGAACACGCCGCATTTCCACGCCACCGACACGCTGCTGCACCTCGATCCGCAGCGGCAATTCGATCCGGAGTGCCTGAGCTGCCACGCGACCGGCTGGGAGCCGCAGAAGTACTTTCCGTTTGAGTCGGGCTATTTGGGACTCAAGAAGACGCCCGAGATGACGGGCAACGGCTGCGAGAATTGCCACGGCCCCGCCGCCCGGCACGTGGCGGCCGAAACGGGCGAGATCGAAGCCACCGACGAACAGATGGAGGCCCTCCGCGCGGCGCTGCGGTTGAAGAACGTGGAGAACGAGGGGAATATGAAGGGCCAGGTGTTCGGCAAGGTCACGCAGATGTGCATGCAGTGCCACGACCTGGATAATAGCCCGGACTTCGACTTCCAACACTACTGGCCGGAAGTGGCGCACGAAGGGAAAGATTAAGGCCTGGCCGCTTCTCTCCGATCGAAGAACGTAGGGTGGGTCGAGTCTGCGAGACCCACCGCCTGTCTTGATCGGTGGGTCTCGTGCCTCGACCCACCCTACGACCGGGCCGCCCTACGAAAAGGGGTCGAGACCGGCGGGCGTCTCGACCCCGTTTGCGTTTACGCGGCGGCCCGCTGGGAACCTAGCGGCGACGGCGCGCCAGCCCGGCCAGCCCCAGCATGCCGAGCGCCAGCAAGGCGGCGCTCGCCGGCTCGGGAATGCCGCCCAGGTAGACCCGCGTCGGGTGGCTCTCACCATCGCTTCCCACATTCGAAGGCATCCAACTCACGCCACCGTCGAGCGACAGCTCTGTCCACACATCGAAGAAGCTATCGATGTGCCACATGGCGCCGCCGATGTCGGTGATCGACGTAACGCCGGTCGACGCCTTGGTAGGGCTTTCGCGCACCATGACCAGTGGCCCCGTTGGATTAAAAGGATTGATGCCGCTTAATGACATCGACAACATTTCCGTGTCGAACGTGCCCGTGGCGTCGCCGGGCCCCTTGCCGAAGGCCACGGTCATTACAGGACCTTGCATTTCCATCGGCAGCGACGGGCTTCCGTTGACGCTCACCATGGCGTGCAATTGGGAGTCGAAGTGATGGTGTTCATCGCACTGAGTGCCGCCCGGGTCATTGCACAAAAAAACATCCGGGTCCAATTCCGCGAACGGCTGGTGCTCGACCATCGAGAGCACGATCTCCAACGCCGGACCGCTATACTTGGCATGCACGTCGGCGGGCGAGAGGTAACCTTCCGGAATGATCGGCGGCAAATCCGGGCTCGGCGCGTTAGCGCCGCCCGGGTGTGCTATGGCCGAAGAGCACATCGCAAGCGCAGCAAGTGCGCACAGCAGCGAAGATAGGGGTGCGTTTTTTTTCATGAGCGTTCTCCACGTGGCGGCTGCGGATCAGAATCTTACAACAGGGGTCTACGCCCTTGAATGTATCAG
>CAZHIV010000399.1:0-3511 GCA_964532675.1 uncultured Planctomycetaceae bacterium | reverse complement strand
CCGGCCCCTCCCCAGAGCGGGGAGGGGAGGACGATCGCCCCTCCCCAGAGCGGGGAGGGGAGAATGAGTGGCACTCGGTGCATGTGACGGTGTGGGAGGGGTGGATCAATGCCACGTTGGACGGCGAGCCGGTGGTCGACTACAAGGATCCCTCGCCGGTGCGGATTGGGCGGATTGGGCTGCAGTCGAACCGCGGGCCGGTGGCGTTTCGCAACATTCGGCTGCGGCCGATCGAGCTCTGGCCGCTCTTGGCCACCAACGACCTGTCGAACTTCAAGCTGGACCGCGCCGAAAAAAGCCGATTTGATGTCGTCGACGAGGTGCTGCACGTCACCGACGGGCCGGGGCAGGTCGAGACCGGCGACGAGTACGGCGATTTCGTGCTGCAGCTCAAGTGCAAGGTGAACGGCGACGGGCTGAATTCGGGTGTGTTTTTCCGGGCGCTGCGCACCGACAAATGGGCGGGATACGAGAGCCAGATTCAGAATGCGTTCAAGGAGGGCGACCCGACCAGGCCGGCCGATTTCGGGACGGGCGGCATCTATCACCGCCAGCCGGCGCGCCGCGTCGTGGCCCAGGACGGCGAGTGGTTTGCCAAGACAATCGTGGCCGTCGGGCCGCACATCGCGGTGTGGGTCAACGGTTGCCAGGTGAGCGACTGGACCGACACGCGGCCGCCGCACGAAAACGCGCGCGAAGGCCTGCGGCTTGGAAAGGGCGCGATCGCCATCCAGGGCCACGACCCGACGACGGACCTGTCGTTCCGAGACATCCGCGTGGCGGAACTGCCGGGCGAAGGCGACAGTAATTAGCGCCGGCCGCCAGGCCGAATCTGCGATAGCCCGAATCCCTTGCCAGTCTTCCGGCAGTGAACCAGAATAAGCTAACCGTGTCGTTGCGCCAGTGGCGCGCGCAGGAGGTCATGCAGCGTCGGTCGGTCGAGTCCGACCTTGCGGTCGGCGCTAAACGAAAACCCTTGAGCATCCTATGGCAAGCTGCGTTCTCGCGTACTCTGGCGGTCTCGACACTTCGGTTATCCTCGGCTGGCTGCAAGATGAAGGGTACGACGTGCATTGCGCGTACGTCGACCTGGGGCAGCCGTGCGAGGACCGCGAGGCGATTCTCAAAAAGGCGCACGATTGCGGGGCGGCCTCGGCGCGGATCGTCGATGCGCGGGAGGAGCTGTGCCGCGACTTCGCGTTTCCCGTGCTGAGCTGGCAGGCGAAGTACGAAGGCATTTACCTGCTGGGCACGTCGATTGCCCGGCCGCTGATTGCCAAGTGCTGTCTGCAAGTGGCGCGCGAGGTCGGCGCGGCGGCGTTCGCGCACGGCGCGACGGGAAAGGGGAACGACCAGTGCCGGTTTCAACTGGCGGCCGAGGCGCTGGAGCCGGCCATGAAGGTGCTCGCGCCGTGGCGGGATGCGAAGTTCCGCGGCAAGTTTCCCGGCCGCAAGGAGATGATCGACTACTGCGACGCGAAGAAGATCCACGTCAAGGCGTCGCTGGCCAAGCCTTATAGCTCCGACGAGAACTGCCTGCACATCAGCTACGAGGCGGGCAAATTGGAGGACCCGGCGGCAGACGGCGTGGCGATCATCGACTTCGGCATGACGGTGTCGCCGCAGGATGCCCCGGATAAGGTCGAGGAGGTGACGATCGGTTTTGAAGGCGGGGCGCCGGTGGAGCTAAACGGCAAGCGCCGCTCGGCGCTGGAGATGGTGCAGGAGATGAACCAGATCGCGGGCCGCAACGGCGTGGGGCGGATCGATATTGTGGAGAACCGGTTCGTGGGGATGAAGAGCCGCGGCGTGTACGAAGCGCCCGGGATGACGGCGCTGTACGCGGCGCATTTGGCGATTGAGCAGCTTACGCTGGACCGCGACACCGTGCACCTCCGCGACCGGCTCGCGCCCGAAGTGGCGGAGATGGTTTACTACGGCTTCTGGTACACACCCAAGATGGACGCTCTCATGGCGTTCTCCCGCGAGCTGCAGCAGGCCGTCAGCGGCGAGGTGACGCTGGGCCTGTACAAAGGCAACGTGATGGTCCGCGGGCGCACCAGTCCGAACAGTCTGTACGATGCGGACGTGGCGAGCATGGAAGCGGGCGGGAGCTACGATCAGACCGATGCGGAAGGGTTTCTGCGGATCCAGGGGCTGCCGAGCCGGGTGTTGGGAAGAGTGCGGCCGCGGAAGTATTAGCGCGACATATATGTTTGTTCCGATCGAAGCCGCGTAGCGGCGAAAGCGCTTAGCCGTGGGCGTAAGCCCACGGACAGCGTTAGAATTCTAATGAAAGCCGCGCAGCGACGACATGGCACGTGTCGCCCCTTCGGGGCTCAGTGAGTGCGTCAGCACGCGTACCGTGGGCTTACGCCCACGGCTAAGCGATGCCGCCGCTTTGCGGCTGGACCGCGATCACGGCTATGTACGTAAGAGAGAATCCCGTCCTCCAGTGGGAGCTGCTCACGAACCTGCGGATGACGCGGGCATTTGTGCTGCTGTTGGCGTACGTGGGGTTGTTGGGCGGGGTGGTGTACCTGGCCTGGCCGCAGGAGCAGCGGCTGGATATGGCCCAGCCGGAGGCGGCCAAGCGGCTGGTGAACCTCTTCTTTTTCGGGCAGTACATGCTGGCCTCGCTGATGGCGCCGAGCTTTGCCGCCGGGGCGATCACCGGCGAGAAGGAGCGGATGAGCTACGAGATGCTGCTGGCCAGCCCGCTGCGGCCCGGCGCGGTCGTGCTCGGCAAGCTGTTCGCCGCGCTGTGCCACCTGGGCATCCTCATGGTCTGCTCGCTGCCGATCGTGATGCTATGCCTGCCGCTGGGCGGCGTGTCGCTGTACGAAGTGTTCGCTGCCTATCTGGGAATGATCGCCACGGTGGGTCTGTTCGGCATGATCAGCCTGTGGGCCAGCAGCCACTTCCAGCGCACGAGCGCGTCGCTGGTGGTGTCGTACCTGTTGATCCTGCCGCTGGCGATGGTGTGCGTGCTGATGTGGAATCAGCTCGAGCAACTGGGCCAGGCGCGGTTACTGGTGGTGGTCACGGTGGTGCCGATCGCGTGCCTGTCGCTGGGGGCGCTCATGTGGCGAAACGCGTGCCACCGGCTGCTATACCCGGCCGATCTGGGCAGCGAAGGGAAGGAGGTCGTCGACCTGGAAACCGAAGCCCGCGAGGCGGTGGGCCTGTACATCAAGCGCGATGAGTTTCCCGACCGGCTCTTCGCCCCGCCGAAGCGCAACACGTTCATGGAGGAGGGCACCAACCCGATCTACGACAAGGAGATGCGGAGCGAGATATTCAGCCAGGGGACGCTCATGCTGCGGCTGGTGATCCAGATCAGCATGCTCTTGGCGCTGTTCGTAATGGCGGCGTGTCTTTACATTCGGCCCGGCTGGGCGCCGTGGTACATCGCGTACGTGCTGCTGTTCAACATGCTGGTGGGGCCGGTGTTCTCGGCGGGCAGCGTCACGAGCGAGCGCGAACGGCAAACGCTCGACCTGCTGCTGGT
>CAZHIV010000398.1:0-9494 GCA_964532675.1 uncultured Planctomycetaceae bacterium | reverse complement strand
GCTTGATCTGACGAACGCGGCCACGCCGCTTGCGAACACCAGACGATTTCGGATACCTTCGTGACATGGTGGTGGACTCCTTCTGTGAGAGGAATTACAACTCCCGGAATGTAACCTCCGGGAGAAGGAGCCACCACCTTTTCAACTAAACCAGGGACATCCTCCTATGCGCTGTTGTGAGCGAACTGACAAGCGCGCATTCTGTTTCTAGCAACGAGGTTACGCGTTCCATCCGCGACCCCTTTTAATCCGTAGGTCGTGGGTTCGAGTCCCGCCCGGCTCAGTTTTGTGCGACGTGTGCAGCGACGAAAAAACGCCGAGCGCTATCGGGCGGGGCCCGATAGGGGCTCGGCGTTTGTGGTTGGCTGCGGTAGGTCAGGCTGTGCCTGACGTTTCCAACAGCTCGGCATGTCGCGTCAGGCATAGCCTGACCTACTACGCGTGGCTAGGCCACCATGTCCTTGAGCTTCTTCAGCGGGCGGACTTTGACGACGTTGCGGGCCGGCTTGGCTTTGAACGTGGTGGGTTCGCCGGTGAAGGGGTTGGTGCCTTGGCGTTCCTTGGTGGCCGGTTTGTGCTGCACGACGATCTTGCATAGGCCGGGGATCGTGAAGACCTTCGGTCCGCGGCCGCCGAGGGCTTTCTTGATTTGATCGTTCATCGCATCGAATACGGCGCCGACGTCGCGCTTGGCCAGGCCGGTTTGCTCGGCGATGTTCGTGTACACTTCGGTTTTGGAAGGCGGTTTGGCAGCGGTTTTCGCCATTGTGCTGAATCCTCCAGACTGTGTTGTTAGGTGTCGGGCGTCGGGTATCAGGTGTCAGGAGGCTCGGATATCTGACACCCGACGCCGGACCCCTGACACCTTCATTCCTCTACAACGTACCTCCATTCGTGCGTTGCGACCGTAGAAGGTAAAGGGTGCTGGCACAGGAACACAAGCGGGAAAATGCCAAATCTGCCGAGAATTACAGGCTTTCGGACCCGCCGTGGGGAGCGGCCGCCAGGGCCTGACCGG
This sequence comes from uncultured Planctomycetaceae bacterium, assembly GCA_964532675.1. Lineage (GTDB taxonomy): Bacteria > Planctomycetota > Planctomycetia > Pirellulales > Lacipirellulaceae > JABDGM01. The sequence continues at coordinate 8,476 of CAZHIV010000398.1, read as the reverse complement.
CAAAAGCGGCACGGCCGGCCCCGGCCAGGCTGGGGCCCCGGCCCGGCGCCGTCCCCGGCCAGCAATCAGCTTGATCCGTCGGATAAAAGCTGTAAGATGAAGTATAGCTTCGAGTTAGGGATTTATCTCGGCTGGGCGGTCCGGCAGGTAATCGCGGAACCTACTTGCCGCGGAAGGAGTCGAAGGTGACCGGGGCGGTTGGCTGGTGTAGCCGCCGGGCCGAAAATCGGGACCATTTCCACATCAGCCCGCCCAGCCCGTCACCACGGTCCCGACCCGGGCCAGGATGGAAGCCAGCGGGCGGGCCAGCAGCTCAGTCAGAAAGGATATGGATTTGCTCTTGTCACTTCATCGTGCTGGCCGTGCTATTCCGCTGGCTCTGTCCGGCGTGCTGCTGTGCGCCGTCGGCGGGTACGTTTCCAGCGCGAGCGCTCAATTCCAGATCCAGATCAACCGGCTCGGCCGCGTGCAACCTGCAGAACGGGAAGCAGTGGCGGGCGTCTACCTGCCGACCGATCGGGCCACGTCCCGGGCGGTAGCCCGCGCCCGCGAGCGCTTGGCGAAGCGCGAGTATCACGAGGCGTTAACATTCTTGCATGGCATCCTCGGCCACGAGGAGGATTCTTTCCTTGAGGAGATGGACGGCGAGCGCGAGCAGCTTGGCCTGAAGGCGACCGCCCGGCAACTGATCGGCGAGTTGCCGCCCGAGGGCCACGACGCCTACGAGCTGCTGTACGGGGCCGCGGCGAGGCGGCACTTGGAAGCGGCGCTCGAGGCGGGCGATCAGAACGGCGTGGCCCAAGTGGTGCGCCAGTTCTACCACACGTCCGCCGGCTACGAAGCGGCGCTCGTGCTCGCGCAAATGGAAGCCGACCAGGGACACCGGCTGGCGGCGATACAGTTATACCAGGAGCTGGTCGACACACCGCGTGCGGCGACGCGATTCGAACCGCAGCTTTCGGTAATGGCGGCGATCAACCAACTGGCGGCCGGCCGGCGCGAGGAGTCGGCCGCCACGCTGCGAACGCTCTTCGAGCGCCGGCCGTCGTTGGAAGTTGTGCTGTCGGGCGAAGCGTCGCCGGCGCCGTCGCCGACGGGCGACCTCATCGCCTGGCTCACGCAGGTTGTCGGCGAGCCGTCGCAGGCACGGTCGGTGGAAACGGATTGGCTGACTTCGCGCGGCGATGCGACGCGTATCGCGCGCGCCGCGGGCGGCCCGCCGCATCTTCGCGCCCGCTGGCAAGCCCGCGTCGTCAACGATCCGACGGTCGAGGCCTATCTCACCGGCCGGCGCGACGATTACGCCGAGCGCGGGATCGTGGTGACGCCCGGGGCGAGGCCGATCGGGGTCGGCCGCGTCGTAGTGATGCGCACGCCCGAGAACGTCGTCGCCGTCGATTGGCAGACCGGCAAGCGAGTCTGGGAGACCCGTGGAAACAACGAGTTGACGGTCGATGATTCGTCCGACCTTCGGCAGCGGATCGAGCAACAGCAATGGATGGAGCAGGGAAACCCGCTGGAAGAGCGGATGTGGGACGACGCCCTGGCGAATTCGCTGGCCAGCGACGGCGAGCGGGTGTTCGTGCTGCGGGGCATCAGCGTTGCCCAAGAGCAGCGAGTCATGGGTTGGCAAGTTGCCCCCGGCTTCGGCGGCATTCGCGGCGAGATCAGCGAGACGACCAATCAGCTTGCAGCGTACGATCTGGCCACCCAAGGGAAGCTGGTCTGGGAACTCGACGGTTCACGGGCCAGCGGTTCGTTGGAAGGCGCATTCTTCCTTGGCGCGCCGCTGGCGATCGACAATACGCTGTATGTGATGGCTGAGATTCGCAGCGCGGTTTACCTCGTGGCGCTCGACCCGGCGACGGGCGACGTGCGGTGGCAGCAGCAGCTCGTCGGCTTGGAGCTGGGAATCGCGCTCGATCCGCTCCGCCGCCGTGCCGGTGCCACGCCATCCTACGACGGCGGAATCCTCGTTTGCCCGTCGGGCGCCAGCGCCGTGATCGGAATCGACGTGGTGAAACGCGAATTCGCCTGGGTATATCGCTACCCGCGGCAGCCACAATCGCCGGCCGAGGCCCGTAACCTGTGGCAGCAGACAGGCCAGCCGCTCGTCGCCCGCGCGAACGACCGCTGGCTCGATAACACGGCGATCATCGCCGACGGTCGCGTTTTTCTGACGCCGATCGAATCGGCCGAGCTGCATTGCCTCGATTTGCAGACCGGCAAGCTGGCCTGGAAGCAGCGGCAGGGCGATGCCCTGTTCATCGGCAGCATCGAGGGCGGGAACCTGCTGCTAATTGGCGCGGAAAAAGTGCAGGCGGTGCAGGTCGCCGACGGCATGCCCGCGTGGGAGCAGGAGTTTGTCTCGCTGCCCGCCGGAACACTTCCGGCCGGCCACGGCTATTTGAGCGGCGGACATTATTATTTGCCACTCACCTCCGGCGAGATTGCGGAGATCGACGTCGCCACCGGAAGATTGGCGACGGTTGCCGCCGCGCAAGCCGAATTGGCGCTTGGCAACCTGATTTGTTACCGGGGCAGCATCCTGTCGCAGTCGCCGCTGATGCTGGACAAGTTCGAGCAGCTCGACGCGCTCAAGCAGCGAGCGGAGTCGACGCTCGCAAAGAATCCGGACGATGCGACCGCCCTGCGGGAGCTGGCGGAGCTGAAACGTGCTGACGGCGACACTTCGGAAGCGCTAGCGCTGTTGAAACGGGCTGTCGAGCTGGCGCCGCAGGATCCGCTCGCCGAGGAGATGCTGGCCGAATTGCTGCTCGAGGCCTTGGCGGCCGACTACGCGACCTATCGCGGCGACTTGCCGCTGCTCTCGCGGCTGGTGCGCGATCCGCAACAGAAGATCGAGCTGATGCGGATCGAGGCGCGTGGATTGGAACAGCTGGGGCAGACGATGGAGGCGTGGGACGCGTATCTGCGGCTGGTCGATTTTACGACCGAAGAGCCGGCCTACCTGGCGATCGACGAAGAGTACCGCGCGCGAAGCGATCGCTGGATTGCCGGCCGCTTGGCCGATTTGTGGTCCGAGGCGTCCGGCGGCGAGCGGGCGGAGATATCGGCCCGGCTCGAGTCGCGGCGTCCGCCGACGGCGAATCCGCGCACGGCCGCGGATCTGCGACACTACCTGGCCCACCTGGGCCAACTGCCGGGCGCCGACGAGGTTCGGCACGCGCTGGCGCGGTTCCTCGTCGAGCGGTCGCGCGCACCCGAGGCGGAAATCGAGCTGCTTCAGATGAGCGCGTCGCCGGACCGCGAAATTCGGGCGGCTGCCGCGGAGTTGATGAAGAAACTAGCGGCCCAGTTCTCGCGCGACGAAGCCACGGATGATTCGCGCCAGCCGTGGCCGCGCGGGGAGGTCGAAGCCGAACTAATACCCGTTTCGACGGAGCCGGCGGAGCGCGCCAAGCGCGTGCAGGCCGAGCGGCAGGCGCCTCACCGGCTCGTGCGGATCGAGCAGGATGCCTGGCCAAATGCGTCGAGCGTCGAGTGGCTGGTGGCGACGGATTGTTCGGAACTGGTCGGCCGCGATGCGTCGGGCCACGACGTGTTCCATCTGCCGGTGGATCAAAACGACTTGGCGAGGCAATATCGAGACAGCAACCTGGTTCACGCTGCCCGCTTGGGGCGGTTTTTGTACGTGGCGATCGGCGGCCAATTGATGGCCGTCGACTCGCGGCACGGGTCGCGAGGTTTTCAGGGTGAGCTACTGTGGCGAACCGATTCGCTCGGGCGGTACTCGGCGGACGCGCTACGCGGCGGACGCCGGACGGTTTCGGTCGCGGGGCGCACGACCCGCCGGCCGGTTTACCACGCCTGGTCGGGTCGCAAGCGGATCGCCGGAGCGGTCGGGCCGGGCGTCTGCTCGCTGGGGCCGGCAACGCCCCGCGGCGTCGTGTTTCAGGAATACGACGAGCTGAAGTGCGTCGATCCGCTGAGCGGCGAGGTGCTCTGGACTCGGTTCGACATTCCCGCCGGCTGCGAGCTCTTCGGCGACGACGAGCTCGTGTTCGCGGCGGACGTCAACGGGCGGATCGCGCACGTCGTCCGCGTCCTCGACGGGCGGCTGCTCGGCACGCGCGAGTTGCCGCAGCACGAGTGGCTCATGACGAGCGGGCGCAACGTCGCCGAATTGGGGTTCCAGATCAGCCGTGCCGGCCGCATCCTCTCGCTCCGCATTCGCGACGCCTGGTCGCAAGACGTGCTCTACGAGGCCGAGTATCCCCTCGCCAGCCGGCTGACGGTGGTGGAACCCGATGCGATCGCCGTCTACGAGCCGTCGGGAAAGTTCCACCTGGTTGACGCCCGAAGCGGAGCGGTGCTGCTCGATAAACAGCTCGAGGCGGTGGCGGACCTGCACTCGATCCAGGTAATGCGCTCCGGCGATGGGCTCTATCTGTTTGTCAGCGGTCCGCCGCAGCAGCAATTCAAGCCGCTCAACCAATTCGACTTCCCGCTCATTAACGGATACGTGTACGCATTCGATGAGAAGACGGGCGATGCGCTTTGGCCGGGTCCGGCGGTGGTCCGCAACCGCGCGATCGCATTGTCCCAGCCGGCGGATATTCCGTGGTTGGTGTTTGCCGAGCGGACGACGATTCGCGACGCCGCGACCGGCCGCAGCTCCCAGGTTCGCGTGTTGTGCATCGACAAGCAAACGGGGCAGACGGTGTATCGCAACGACCAATTGCCCGACTCAGTATCGCCCCACTTTCGGATCCGCTCGGAACGACACACCGAGCCGGTGGTGGCTTTGGAGATGAAGATGGGTAAGATTCGGTTGACGCCGACCGATGGTCCGCGCCTGCCCCAGCCGCCGGCCAACGACGACTTGGAAGCTCCGCCCCAGGAGACGACAGAGGACGAGGGGCTGCGCGGCATCGGGCGGCGGATGAGCGACGTATTGCGGGGCCGACTGCAAAAGATGTCTGACGACGAGTCGCCTGCCGCCCCGGTGGACGAAGCAAACGCAACGGATGATGACTGAAATGAAGATGATGATTCAAAGCTTCCTATTGGTATGCGTGGGGGTCGCCGTCGCGCTGCTGCCGGCGGTGCCGGCGCGGGCGGGAATCGATAACCCGCGCGTTAGCAAGGTCGTCGACCAGGGGCTCGACGGGCTGGCTTACAACCAGCACAAGCTGGGTCATTGGACGGCGCAGGGACGATATCCGACGGCGATGACGGCGCTGGCCGGCATGGCCATGTTGTGCGAGGGCTCCACCGCCACGCAGGGCAAATACGCCGAGAACATCCGCCGCGCCGTCGATTACATCGTGCGCCAGAGCCGGCCCAACGGGCTCATCGGCGACCCCCTGCGCGACGACCGCTACACCTACGGCCACGGCTTCTCGATGCTATTCTTGTCGCAGGTGCTTGGCGATGAGGAGGACGAGGATCGCCGCGCCGAGCTGGTCGACGTGCTGACGCGGGCCGTGGTGTTTACGGGCCAGGCGCAGACGCAGGCCGGCGGATGGGGCTACGTCAGCGCCAAGGACGGCGGCGGGTTCGACGAAGGTTCCACCACGATTACCCAGGTGCAGGGGCTCCGCGGTTGCCGCAACGCCGGCATTTCCGTGCCCAAGGAGATCATCGACAAGGCGGTCGAATACATCAAAGATTGCACGTTGCCCGAAGGCGGCGTGCAGTACAGCTCGAAGGGCGGCGGAGGCCGGCCCGCCATCACCGCCGCGGCCATCGCCTGCCTGTACAACGCCGGCGAGTACGATGACGACTACGTGCCGCGAATGATGAAATACTGCGAGCAGAACCTCGGCTCCGATACCCGCAGCAGCTACGGCCACTGGCACTACGCCCACTTCTATTACGCCCAGGTGCAGTACCGCGAGGGATACGACCGCTGGGAGAAGTATCGCAACGAAATCGAGGCCAAGCTGCTGCGCGAGGCCCAGGAAGTGAAGCTGGGCGACAAAACCTGCGTGCAGTGGTCGCAAGGCTACATCGGCCCGGTCTATACAACGGCCCTCAACTTGATCATCCTGCAACTGGACAACGCCTGCCTGCCTATTTACCAGAGGTGAGTAAGTGAGTAGGTGAGTAAGTGAGTAGGTATCAAAGTACCGCCGCTTGTCCCACTTCATTTACCTACTCACCCACTCACCCACTCACTTGCATCGACCTCGCCATGCACGACCAACACAACGGCTCGATCGCCCGGCTCGGCGCCGCGCTCGAGCAGATCAAAGAACAACTCGGCCGCGTGATCGTGGGCCAGCACGACGTGATCGAGCAGATGCTCATCGCGCTGTTCAGCCGCGGACACTGCCTGCTGGAAGGCGTGCCGGGGCTGGCCAAGACGCTGCTGGTGAGCACGCTGGCCCGCTCGCTCAACCTCACGTTCAGCCGCGTCCAATTCACGCCCGACCTGATGCCGGCCGACATTACGGGCACGGATATCATCGAGGAGAACCGCTCGACCGGTCAGCGGGAGTTGCGATTCCTCGCCGGGCCCATCTTCTCGCACGTAATCCTGGCCGACGAGATCAACCGCACGCCGCCCAAGACGCAGGCCGCTTTGCTGGAAGCCATGCAGGAGCGGCAGGTAACGGTCGGCCGCATCCGCCACCAGATGAGCGATCCGTTCCTCGTGCTGGCGACGCAGAACCCGATCGAGCAGGAAGGCACGTACCCGCTGCCCGAAGCGCAGCAAGACCGGTTCATGTTCAAGGTGCTCGTCACGTATCCGAAGTTCGAGGAAGAGTTCGAAGTGGCCCGGCGCACCACGAGCGGCGCGCCGGCCGACGTGCAGCCCGTGCTATCGCCGGAGGAAATCCTGCAGCTGCAGGATTTGGTGCGTTCGGTGCCGATCAGCGACCACTTGATCCGCTACGCGCTGGCGCTGGTTCGGCAGACGCGCGTGCGGGAGGAGGCGGCCGCCGACTTCGCCCGGGAGCAGTTGGCCTGGGGCGCCGGTCCGCGGGCCACCCAGTTCCTGATCCTCGGCGCGAAGGCCCGCGCGCTGGTGCACGGCAGGCCGCACGTCGAAGTGGAAGACATTCGCGCCTTGGCGAAGCCGGTCCTGCGGCACCGGCTGGTGGTGAACTTCGCCGCCGAGAGCGACGGCATCACGACCGACCATGTCGTCGACCGCCTGCTGGAAGTCACGCCGACGCACGAAGACGCGCTCCTCCACGACGACCGCTTCCAAAAGATCTTTGCATCGTGAAGAAGCTATTAGCTGTTAGCTATAAGCTGTTAGCCAATCCGCTTCTGGCTAAGAGCTAAGAGCTAACAGCTAAGAGCTATTCCCATGTCGACAGTTTCCAAGAGAACTTTGCGTCCCGAGGTGATCAAGCGGATCGGCCGGCTGGAGATTCGCGCGCGTCACATCGTGGAAGGGCTGCTGAGCGGCATGCATCGCAGTCCGTACTTCGGCCAGAGCGTCGAGTTCCTGCAGCACCGCCAGTACACGCCGGGCGACGACCTGCGCCGCGTCGATTGGAAGGTGTGGGGCAAGCAGGATCGGCTGTACGTCAAGCAATACGAAGAGGACACCAATCTCCGCTGCTGCCTGCTGGTCGACGTGTCGGAGAGCATGGCGTACGGCAGCGGCCCGCTGAACAAGTGCGACTACGCGGTTACGGCGGCCGCCGCGCTGGCCTACCTGCTGCTCCGCCAGCAGGACGCCGTCGGCTGCGCGGTTTTCGACGAGAGCATCCGCCAGGCGATCCCGATCCGCACGAGCACCGGCCACCTGGCGACGATCGTCCGCGCCCTGGAGCCGAAGAAGCCGCAAGCGAAAACACGGCTGTACGACGTACTCACGCGCGTCGCCGAAACCTATCCGCGCCGCGGCATGATGATTCTCATTTCCGACTTGCTGGTTGATCCCGACGACGTGCGTCGCGGCTTGCGGCTGCTGCGGCAACTGGGACACGATGTGCTCGTGCTCCACGTGATGGACGACGACGAGCTCGATTTCCCGTTCGCGCGCCCCGCGCGGTTCGAGGGATTGGAGACCGACGACCATCTCACGTGCAACCCGCGGGCGCTGCGCGAAGGTTACCTGAAAGCGCTCGAGGAGTTCCTGGCCACCGTTCGCCACGGCTGCGCCAGGGACAACGTCGACTACGCCCTGATCCGCACCAGCATGCCGCTGGACGCCGCCCTGACAGCCTTTTTGAGACACCGCCAAAGGAGTCGTAAGTCGTAAGGCGTAAACTCGTTCCCACGCTCCGGGTGGGAACGCACGACCGCGACGCTCCGCGTCGCACCCAGAAGTTTTTGCGCCGCAGAGCGGCGGAATATTGTGTTCCCACGCGGAGCGTGGGAACGAGGTAGAAAAAAATGTCCTTCCTCCTTCCCGCCCTGCTCACGATCGGCCTGCCGCTGCTGGCCGTGCCCGTGTTGATCCACCTGATCAACCTGCGGCGGCAGCAGCGGATTCGCTGGGCGGCCATGCAGTTTCTCGTCGAAAGCCAGCGCCGCAACCGTCGCTGGA
>CAZHIV010000397.1:0-6104 GCA_964532675.1 uncultured Planctomycetaceae bacterium | reverse complement strand
GCCGCTGTTTGGCGAGTTACTCAAAAACTCGCTAATATTACTTCCTGACCTTAACACTACGGATCACTATGCTGCCATCCGGCATGAACTCAAAACAAAAGGCCGTCCAATCCCAGAGAACGACATCTGGATCGCGGCATTGCACGGCAATATCAGATGCCGGTCGCGAGCCGCGACGCTCATTTCGACAATATCGATGGCATCCAGCGGATCGAATGGTAAAGCAATTCTTACCATCGTCCCAGTGGGTAATGTAAAAGACTTTAGCTATGAGTGCAGCAAAAATGAAAACCGATCCATTTGGGGCACGCGACGTTTTTGATACCCCCAGCGGCCAGGTGGGCATCTATCGCCTGTCGAAGCTGCAGGATGCGGGTCTGGGCAACATCACGGCCCTGCCCTACTCGATTCGCGTACTCCTTGAATCGCTGCTGCGAAACTGCGATGGCTACGAAGTCATGGAGGCCGACGTCAAGGCGCTCGCCGGCTGGCAGGCCGCGGCGCCGGCACAGGTCGAGATTCCATTCAAACCGGCCCGCGTCGTGCTCCAAGACTTCACGGGCGTGCCCTGCGTCGTCGATCTGGCCGCGATGCGCGCCGCCATGCAGCGCCTCGGCGGCGATCCCAAGAAGATCAACCCCCTCGTGCCGGTCGATCTCGTCATCGACCACTCGGTGCAGGTCGACTACTTCAATTCGCCCGACGCGCTGGACCTCAACATCGACATGGAGTTCATGCGCAACCGCGAGCGGTACGAGTTTCTCCGTTGGGGCCAGAAGGCGTTCAACAACTTCCGCGTCGTGCCGCCCGGCACCGGCATCGTCCACCAGGTGAATCTGGAATACCTGGCCAAGGTCGTGTTCCTCGACCACCGTGGGACGGACTTCAGTCCGTCCGGACTAAAGTCCAATCCACCCGTCGCGTTCCCCGACTCGCTCGTTGGCACCGATAGCCACACCACCATGATCGACGGCCTGGGCGTCGTCGGCTGGGGCGTCGGCGGCATCGAGGCCGAGGGCGTGATGCTCGGCCAGCCGATCTACATGCTGCTGCCCGAAGTGGTCGGCATGGAGCTGACCGGCAAGCTCGCGCCCGGCGCCACGGCGACCGACCTGGTGCTCACCGTGACCGAATTACTGCGTCGCGAAAAGGTCGTCGGCAAGTTCGTCGAGTTCTACGGCCCGGGCATTTCCACGATGCCCGTCGCCGACCGGGCCACGATCGGCAACATGTCGCCCGAGTACGGCGCCACGATGGGCTTCTTCCCCGTCGACGACCAGACGCTTCGTTACCTCCGCCAGACCGGCCGCACGAAGGCAGAGGTCGAGCTGGTCGAGCGGTACACCAAGGAGCAAGGCCTGTTCCGCACGGATGCCGCGCCCGTGCCCACGTTCACCAAAACGGTGCGGCTCGATCTGAGCACCGTCGAGCCCAGCCTGGCCGGGCCGAAGCGGCCGCAGGACCGCGTGGCGCTGTCGAACATGAAGCCGGCTTGGCGCGAATCGCTCAGCGCCGTTTACGGCAAGCACCGCAACAACAACTCGGCCGAGGGCCGCTGGGAAGGCGAAGGCGGGCACAAGATCGAGCCCAAGTCGGCCGCCCATCCGACGCCCGCGGCCAAAGGCGCCGATCCTGGCTTCGGTGGCGTGCCCATCGAATCGAACGGCGACCGGTTCTCGCTCAAGCACGGCGACGTGGTGATCGCCGCCATCACGAGCTGCACCAATACGAGCAACCCCAGCGTGATGGTCGCCGCCGGCCTGCTGGCCAAGAAGGCGGTCGAAAAGGGCCTTAGCGTGCCGCCGTACGTGAAGACGAGCCTTGCCCCCGGTTCGCGCGTCGTCACCGATTACTACCAGAAATCGGGCCTCGACAAGTACCTGGAAAAGGTCGGCTTCTACACCGTCGGCTACGGCTGCACCACCTGCATCGGCAACAGCGGGCCGCTGCCGGAGCCCATTTCGCAGGCCGTCAAGCAGAACGATCTCGTGGTCGCCGGCGTGCTCTCCGGCAACCGCAACTTTGAAGGGCGCATCAACCCGGATGTGAAGGCGAATTACCTGGCCAGTCCGCCGCTGGTCGTCGCGTACGCGCTGGCGGGCACCACCGACATCGACCTGGCGAACGAGCCGATCGGTGCCGGCGAAAAGGGCGCCCCAGTTTACCTCCGAGACATCTGGCCGACCCACACCGAGGTGCAAACCGTCGTCGACGAGTGCGTGCTGCCGCAGATGTTCGAGGAGCAGTACCGCGACATCTGGCACAAGAACGATAAGTGGAACGCGATGAAAACGAGCGAAGGGGAGCTCTACGATTGGGACCCCGACAGCACGTACATCCAGGAGCCGCCGTTCCTGGTGGATCTGACCCCCGAGCCGGGGCCGATCCAGTCGATCCGCAGCGCCCGCTGCCTGGCCGCGCTGGGCGACTCGGTGACGACCGATCATATCTCGCCGGCCGGCTCGATCGCCAAAGACAGCCCGGCGGGAAAATACCTGATCTCGCTCGGCGTCGAGCCGCGCGACTTCAACAGCTACGGCGCCCGCCGCGGCAACGACCGCGTGATGACCCGCGGCACCTTTGCCAACATCCGCATCCGCAACCTGCTCGCCCCGGGCACCGAAGGCGGCGTCACGCGCCACCTGCCGGATGGCCAGGCCATGTCGATTTACGACGCTGCGATGAAATACAAGCAGGAAGGCGTGCCGCTCGTGGTGCTCGCCGGCTCCGAATACGGAAGCGGCTCCAGCCGCGACTGGGCCGCCAAGGGCCCCTTCCTGCAAGGCGTGCGGGCAGTGCTGGCCGCCAGCTACGAGCGCATCCACCGCAGCAATCTCGTGATGATGGGCGTTTTGCCGCTGGAATTCGAAGAAGGCACGACCTGGCAATCGCTCGGCCTCACCGGCGAGGAAGTGTTCGACATTCCCGAGCTCAACGACGGCCTCAAGCCGGGGCAGAAGCTTACCGTCGTGGCGAAAAAGGCGGAGGGCGGAGGGGGGAAGGCGGAGGGCGAATCTCCAAATTCCTTCTCCATGAAGGTCCGCATCGATACGCTCGTCGAGCTCGACTACTACCGCAACGGCGGCATCCTGCAAACCGTCCTGCGGAAGCTGCTGAAGACGTAGTTCACGGCCACATGGGACGTGGTAGAATGGATGTATGGCACGAAACCTGGAAATTCCCGAGCCAATCTACGACGCGCTGGAACAAGCCGCGATCGCCAGCGGTACGACGCCTATTGGCTGGATTGCCGCGCACTTGCCTGCCACGCCGAACGCCGCGCCAGCAACAGACGCCAAATCGCTTGCGGACCTCTTCGCTGGACGAGTTGGGACGATCAAAAGTGGCGGAACCGAGGCGCTGTCCGAGAATTGCGGCGAGCGCTTTACCGACTATCTTGAGCAGAAACGGCGCGAGGGTCGCTTGTGACGTTATGTGACACAGGACCTCTGGTAGCGTTAATCGATAAGCGAGATCCGCACCACTTGCGAGCTGTAGAGGCACTCTCAATTCTGCCTCCGTTTCCACTCGTGTCTACATGGCCGTGCTTAACGGAAGCGATGCATTTACTCTACCGCGGCGGTGGCGCCACAGCTCAAAACAAATTGTGGGGCTACATCGGCGATGGCCTTGTTCGCCTGCATCTGCCAACGGAGGGGAAGTGGCTGCGAATGCAGGATTTGATGAACCAATACGCCGACATGCCGTTGGATCTTGCAGATGCATCGCTGCTCAGCGCGGCTGAGCAACTGAATGATCATCGACTGTTTTCGGTGGACGCGCGATTACGCGCTGTTCGTATGCAGGACGGACAGTTCTTCGACATCGTGCCGTGACGCCGCCCGCGTCGTTGCGGAACACAATCCCCTGGATGTAGGACCACATGATGCTGCGATTCACGACGGTGTATATCGCCCTTATCCTTGTTGTAGGCTGCGTTGCGCCGCCGTCCTTGGCCGATGAGTACTACGTCGCCTTTTGGAACGTCGAGAACCTTTTCGACCTCGAAGACGATCCCGACGTCGAGCTGGACGAGGAATTCACGCCCGAGAGCGCCAAGCAATGGACTGCCGAACGGCTCCAGCGCAAGCTGCAGAATCTCGCCGGCGTGATCCGCAAGATGAACGGCGGCCGCGGGCCCGACGTGCTCGGGCTGTGCGAGGTGGAGAATCGCAAGGTCGTGGAAATGCTGGTGCAAAAGCTCGCGCCGCTGGGCCGCAAGTACGAGATCGTACACCAGGATTCGCCCAGCGACCGCGGCATCGATTGCGCTCTGTTGTTCGATGCCAATGTGTTCGGACTGTCGGACGCGCGGTTTCACTTTGTCGAAGCCGAGAACACCCGCGACATCGTCGAGGCCCGACTGCGGCGGAACGAGGCCGAGCTGTTCGTGTTCGTCAACCACTGGCCCTCGCGCGGCAACGACGAGTGGCAGCGAATCAAGGCGGCCTCCGTGCTCCGAAAGCGGCTGGACGAAATCCTCGCCGCCGATCCCCAGGCCGATATCGTCCTTGTCGGCGACTTCAACGACGAGCCAGCAAACGTCTCGATCAACGACCATCTTCGCTCCCGCGCGAGCAAGGACAACCTTTCGCCCGGCGCGCTGTACAACACGACGGCGCCCATCCGAGCCGCCAACAGCGGCACCATTGTCTGGGACAACCACTGGCAACTGTTCGACCAGATCATCATCTCGCCCGGCTTGCTGGATGCGGCGGGCTATCACTGGAAGGCCGGCAGCAGCAAGCGCGTCGAGTTTCCGGAGCTTTTCTTTCAACCGTCTTTTCCGGGTGCGATCCGGCGCCCGTCGCGCAGCTACTCGAACGACGATTTTCACGAGAACGGTTTCTCCGACCACCTGGCCGTCGGCTGCGTGATCGTGCAGTGATGCCGGACCTGGGTTGTCCCTAGCTTGCGCGGCTACCGCCCGAACCGCTTGGGGCGGCGAGGCAAACCTTGCCGGCTGTGCCGGCGCGGCGCGAGCGGCTGGCGGGCTGCTGCGAGCACCTGTGTCCCAAACTACTCCGAGTGTGTAAACTGAAGGACGGTTTCCGCGCGCCGGCCGTCTGGTGGTTCCATGCCTATTCAAATCGAGTGCCCCGGCTGCAAGTCACTGCTGCAAGTGCCCGACGAATTGGCGGGCAAGCAGGGAAAGTGCGTCCAGTGCGGCCACAAGTTGACCGTGCCGGGCCGCGCCAGCGGCGGCGGCGGCGGCGGACTTTCGCCCACGCTCTTCGAAGCCACGCCCGAGTCGATGGTCCGCGAGCTGTTCCGCCGGCAGCAAAGCGCGATGCTGCTGGTCTTCCCGACGCCCTCCGACGGCTCTTACGACCTGGCGAACGTGCCCGACGAAGAATTGAAGTGCATCGCGACCGAGGACGTCAACCAGCCGCGATTCGCCGAGCTGGCGGCCAGCTTTGCCAAGCGATACGGACCGCGGAAACGAGGCGCCTCCGGCTCCTCGCCCTCGATCGAGGACCTGCTGTACGACATCAAGGGCGATCGGCTGAGCATGAGCTTGGAGGAATTCAAGCAAAAGTATGCCCGCAGCGGCGAGGGGGGCTTTAAGCTGCCGCTCTGCTCCGACACCGCCTGGGGCGCCAACAAGGCCTCGCTGCACGCCGAACCGTGGCACCGGCAGGCGGGCATCGTTCACGCCCGCATCGACATGCCCGCCGAGGACAATTCACCCACGGTCGCCGGCGTGAAAACCGAGCTGCTGTTGTACCAGTTCATCGACGGCAAGCTGTTCCGCGTCGTGGCCTACTTGCCGACCGACCAGTTTCACCTCGTCAGCGAGGCGGCAATCAAGAAGTACGGGCCCGCCACGCGGGAGAGCCAGCGGCCCCGGCAGCTCATCTGGGACAATCCCATCGCCTCAGTCATCCTCACTCGCGGCAGCGTCCACCCCCGCGAGTCCTCGACGATGGAGCTCTTCTACAAGCAGCTCGCCGAATTGGCCGCCTCCCGCATGCCCACCGGCGCGGCAGATATCTAGCCTCCCACCGGGTCGAGGCTGCTGCGAAAGCGCTCCAGCACTTCGCGCGGTTCGAGGTTGAACACCGCCCGGCCGCCCGTGGTCCACTCCCGGCCGTTGTACGTGA
>CAZHIV010000396.1:0-8280 GCA_964532675.1 uncultured Planctomycetaceae bacterium | reverse complement strand
GCGGTGGGTGCTCGCCGACGACAGTGGGCTGGAGGTCGACGCGTTGGGCGGCGCCCCAGGCGTTTACTCCGCCCGCTTCGCTGGACCCAAAGCAACGGACCTCGAAAACAATAATCGGTTGCTTGATGAGCTCGGCAACATGCCGCTTGAGAAACGCACGGGGCGATACGTCTGCCACGTGACGTTGGCCGATCCCGCGGGCACGATCCGCGCCGAAAGCCACGCGGTGTGCCGCGGCCGGATCCGCTTCGAGCCGGCCGGCTCGAATGGCTTCGGGTACGATCCGCTGTTCGAAATCTTCGAATATCACTGTACGTTCGGCCAGCTCGGGCCGCACGTGAAGCGGGCCCTCAGCCACCGCGCCCGGGCCTTGCGGGCAATTCTGCCGAAGCTCGTCGGACTCATTGCAGACCACAACCCGCGAATGTAGGGTGGGTCGAGCTGCGAGACCCACCGGCGCCGCAGCGATTGGTGGGTCTCGCGGACTCGACCCACCCTACCGATTACTTGTCGCCAATTGGCAACTGTCCAGTTATTCTGTACAGGAGGAAGCAGAAAGCAGAGACTCGGTTTTTCATCTCGTCTGCTACCTCTGCTTCCTCCTGTTAAACGACCCCTTTACAGACATCAATTCGTTATGCGAAAGATCCCGCTTTCGATTTGCACAGTTGCATTGGCAGTTTGTAGCCTTGCCGCCGATGTTGGCGGGGCCGAGCAATCTGCCGATCCCACGGCTTGGTTCGCCGAGAACTCCGATGTGATTGTCGAGCTCTACCGGCAGTTGCACCAGTCGCCCGAGCTGTCGCTGCACGAAGAGCAGACGGCGGAGCGGATCGCGAAGGAGCTGCGCGACGCCGGCGTCAAGGTGACCAAAGGCGTCGGCGGGCACGGCGTCGTGGGCGTGTTGGAAAACGGCCCCGGCAACGTGCTGATGCTTCGCGCCGACACCGACGCCCTGCCGGTCGCGGAAGAGACTCAGTTGCCGTACGCCTCGAAGGTCCGCACGAAGGACGCCCGCGGCGCGACGGTCGGCGTAATGCACGCCTGCGGCCACGACGTGCACATGGCGAATCTCATCGGCGTGGCCCGCTACCTGTCGGCCCATCGCGAGGCCTGGTCCGGCACGCTGATGTTCGTCTTTCAGCCGGCCGAGGAGCTGGGCGCCGGAGCGCAAGCCATGCTCGCCGACGGGCTGTTCGCTCGCTTTCCGCGGCCTGATTTCGCCGTGGCGCTGCATATCTCGGCCGATTCTCCGACCGGGCAGGTCGGCTATCGGCCCGGATTCGCGCTGGCCAATGTCGACAGCGTGGACATCATCATCAAGGGCCGCGGCGGCCACGGCGCAAGCCCGGAAACGACCATCGACCCCATCGTCATCGCCGCCCGGCTGGTGCTCGATCTGCAGACGATCGTCGGACGCGAGGTGAAGCCGATCGACCCCGCGGTCGTCACGGTCGGCTCGATCCACGCCGGGACCAAGCACAACATCATTTCCGACGAGTGCCGGCTGCAACTGACGCTCCGCAGCCTTACGCCCCAGGTGCGGCGGCAACTGCAAGAAGCGGTGCGCCGCAAGGCGCTGGCCGCGGCCCAAAGCGCCGGCGCACCCGAGCCGATCATCGAAATCTCCGAAGGCACGCCCGCCTTGTACAACGACCCGGAGCTGACCGCCCGAGTAGCGGGCACGCTCCAGCGGCTGCTGGGTGAAGAGAACGTGGTGAAGGGCGAGCCGGTGATGGGCGGCGAGGATTTCGGGCGCTACGGCCGGGCCGGCGTGCCGATCTGCATGTTCCGCCTCGGCGGAGTGAGCCAGCAGCGGCTCGACGCGTTTCGCAAGCGAAACGAGTCGCCGCCCTCGCTCCATTCGGCCGTGTTTTACCCGGATGCCGAGCAAGCGCTGGCCGTCGGCGTGCCGGCGATGGCCTCGATCGCGCTCGACCTGCTCGCCCGGGAACGATGAGCATGCGGTGGTTACGCTGGTGGATTGCTGGCTACGCCGTCCTGGCCGGCCTCGTCGTGTGGTCGATGTTCGCCGCGCGAGACCGGGCCCTGGAGCAACTTTCCACGCCTCAATCCGTCGGCGACTGGCAGGCCTGGCGAGCGGACGTCGAGCAGCAGCAGACCAACCCCGGACCCGTTCAGCGGCGCGTGCCCAAGAGCAGCGAACCGCCGGCCCTGGTGCTGATGCGCGATTACTTCGCGGTGTCGCTGGCCGGCGCGCTACTGTTCAGCACGCTGTTGTATTGGGTGCTGGCCTGGTTCGTAAGCGGTATGTTGACGACGGCGAATTAGAGTGCTTTCAGTTTCGTGTAGCCAATAGCCGCGATCCGGGCACCACGAAGTGGTCGTGGTCGCCGGAGCGGATGCTGTGCCTACACGAATAAGAAAGCCGCTCTAGAATCAGTCGACCGCTATGAGTTCCACCGCGCGCAGTTCGATGCAACAGCCGAGCCAGGAGCAGGCGCCCCCGCTGCGCTGGCGCGTTTGGCCGCTCGTGGACGATTCGCGTTGGTCCTGGCTGGTCGTAGGCGGCCTGCTGGCCGCCGGGGGCGTGGTTTGGTACGCAGGCGGAGGCTGGCCGCTGGCCGCCGCGGCCGCTCTCGGGCTTGCGGGCACGCTCTGGCAGTTTCTCTTGCCGGTGAGTTACGAGATCGACTCGCTCGGGATCAGGCGCTACGCACTGGGCCGCTCCCGGTTGATCCCCTGGCACGCCGTCCGCGCCTACCAGTTGCGCCCCTCGGGTGTGGTGCTCTACCGCCGCGACGACCCAACGGCCGTGGATGTGCTCCGCAGCCTGTTCGTCCCCTACCCGCCCGACGAGGACGAAATGCTCTGCGCCCTGCGCGACCACCTGATGCACGCCGCCGAGCTGCCGCGCTAGCGCGGCTCTCACGTAGCCGAGTTTCTCCGAAACTCGGATTTGGCAGTTTCGGAGAAACTGCCCTACATGGCGGTCCCCGAGCCCGCCTCGTGTTCGCTCTGGCTGCTCTCGATGTTCGCCTTATCCTTCTTCCCCACTCCCGGGCGGCGGCCAAAAATCGTTGCTGAAATCGCACGGCCGATGTGCTACGCTCATCTCTGCCTTGGTGCGCGTGTTCTTTGATAATTGAGAAGCAGTCAGCTCTTAGCTCTTAGCTCTTAGCTCTTAGCCAATAGCCAGACAGTCGATCGATCCGGAGCCAGCGGCGACGGGAATCGCTCGCGGTGCGCGCGGCTGGAAACAAGTCCGTGGCACGCAACGTAGAGGCGAGGGACCACGCGGAGCGTGACATCTTCGGAAAAACAAGGCCTTTTTCACCAGGCCCTGTCATCTTCGGAAAAACAAGCCGCTTTTGACGTTGAGTCGCGAAATGTTCGGAAAAACAAGGCTGTTTTTCGTTCCGCTACCGCGTGGCCAGCTTCGGGTCGAGCGCGTCGCGCAGGCCGTCGCCGAGGAAGTTGAGGGCGTACAGCGTGATGCCCAGTGCGGCGCTCGGATAGACGATCAGCCACCAGTAAATCCGCACCGGCGTAATCACCTTGATCCCCTCGTTCGCCAACAGGCCCCAGGAAACGTCCGGCGGCTCGACGCCCAGGCCGAGGAACGACAGGAACGCCTCGAAGAGCATCACCCGCGGAATCGTGAGCGTCAGGTACACGATGACGACGCTCATCAAGTTGGGCAGGATGTGGTGCGTGATGATCCGCGAATGCCGCGCGCCGACGGCCCGCGCGGCTTCGACGAACGGCTCGGTCCGCAGCGAAATCACCTGCCCGCGAACCACGCGCGACATCGTCAGCCAGTAGATGGCCCCCACGACGAAGTAAAAAATCGTGATCCGGCCGATGCCCCACGCTTCGAGCTGGGCCTTGATGTCGTCCTGGCTGAGGATCGTGATGATGAAGATCACGACGAAGATGAACGGGATCGAGTAGAGGATGTCGACCAGCCGCATCATGACGTCGTCGACCCAGCCGCCGACGTAGCCGGCCAGCGCCCCGTACGTGACGCCGATCGTGAGCGACACCAGCGTGGCGACGATGCCGACGATGATCGAGATCCGCGCGCCCCAGAACACGCGCGACAGCACGTCGCGGCCAAATTCGTCGCGGCCGGCCACCGGGCCGAGCGTCCACTCGCCGAACGCCCGGTAACGCATGCGGACCAGCCAGCGGCTCACGGGCCCCAGGTCGGGATAGCCCGCGTCGCGGTAGGGGCGGAGCAGGATGCCTTCGAGCTCGTTCGACTTCCGGCGGACCAGCCGCTCGGCAGCCTCGACGGCGTCTTCCGTCGGCGACGCGGCCGCGCGTTTTGCCTCGGCAAGCCGCACCTGAGCCATCTGCAATTCGTGCCGCGCGACGGCCATTTCCTTCGGCGTCTGCTGGATGGCCTGCCAATCGAGCTCAAAAGTCCGCAGAAACAGCGGCGCAAGCTGGGGCGGCCGGTACTGCAAGTCGGTTTGATGCTTGTCCGGCGGCGCCAGCGGCAAGAGCGGCGTGAAGAACGCCAACAGGCCGATCACGATCAGCGTCACGAGCGACGCCATCGCCACTCGGTTGCGGCGCAGCCGGCGCCAGGCATCCTGGCCGAGCGACACGCCTTTGGTCGGCAGCTCCAATCCGCCCGACTCGAATTGCGGCGTCGGATCGCCCGGCGGTGGTTTGACGAATGAGCTCACTTCAACTCCACGCGCGGGTCGAGGATGCCGTACGACAGATCGACGAGGAAATTCATCGTGTAAAGCAGCAGCGTGTAGAGCAATACGAGGCCCATCGCGAGCGTGTAGTCGCGTTGCAGCGCGGCCTGCACGAAATGCCAGCCCAGCCCCGGGATGGCGAAGATCCGCTCGATGACCACCGACCCGGTGAGGATGCCCGCCACGGCCGGACCCAGGAACGAAACGACCGGCAGCATCGCGCCGGGCAATGCGTGCCGCAGCGCGACGGCCAGCTGGCTCAATCCCTTGGCGCGGGCCGTGCGAACGTAGTCCTGCGAGAGGGCGTCGAGCATGCCGGTGCGCGAAATACGGGCGATCTCCGCGGCATACAGCGTCCCCAGGCAAATGGCCGGCAGGATCAATTGCCGCAGCGAGCCCCAGCCGGCCGCCGGGAAGATCGGAATGATGAAAACAAATAGCATGATGGCCAGCCCCGCGATAACGAAGCTCGGCAAGGCGATGCCGATTGTCGCCAACGACATCAGCAGCAAATCGGCCAGCGAGCCGCGATACAGGGCCGAGACGATGCCCGCGCTGAGCCCCAGCGTCAACGCGAACGAAAGCGCCAGGACCCCGAGCGCGGCGGAGACGGGCAGTCCTTGTGCGATGATCCGGTTCACGTCGAAATCGAGCAATCGCATGCTCAACCCCAGGTTGAGCCGGGCGATGTTGCTCAATTCGTACAGGTATTGCTCATGCGGTTCCAGGTCGAGGCGATAGCGCTGCTTGACGTTCTCCTCGATCTCCGGCGGCAGGTTGCGCTCGTCCGAGTACGGCCCGCCCGGCACGGCGCGCATCAGCAGAAACGATACCGTGAATACGATCCACAAGGTGACGATTAATGCCAACAGTCGCCGCACGACAAACGCGATCACTGCACCGGCTCCATAAACTCGTTCGGGCGGGGGTCGGCCGGATCGACCGTGCGGTCGATCCAGATGGTTTGCAGCGGATGGGTGTCTTGCAGGTTGTTGTAGAAGCCGCGGACCTGCGGCCGCACCATGTTGCGCGACACGTAGAAGAACATCGGGATGATCGGCACTTCGTCCATGAGAATCCGCTCGGCCCGTTCGAGCATCCGCATCCGCTTCACTTCGTCCGGCTCCCGCGCGGCGCCGGCGATCAGCTTGTCGTACTCGGGATTGCTGAAGCCGGTGTTGTTGTTCTCGCCGCCGGTGACATACATGTCGAGGAACGTGTTGGGGTCGAGATAATCGCCGCCCCACGAGCGGCGCGAAACCAGGTACTTCATCTGCTGCTGCGTATTCTGGGCCGAGCCCCATTCCTCGTTGCGCAGCGATACGTTGATGCCCAGCTCGCGCTGCCACTGCTTGCGAACCAGCTCGGCGATGGCTTGGTGCGTTTGCTCGGTATTGTAATGGATCTCGAGCTTGGGAAAGCCGCGGCCCTCGGGATAGCCGGCCTCGGCCAGCAGCGCCCGGGCCTTGCCCGGGTCGTACGGCGCGCAGGATTGCTGCTCGTAGCCGGGCAGCGACGGGGGCACGAGGCTGTAGGCCGGGATTTCGCCGGCCGCGGTGGCCACTTGCGTGATCTCGTCGCGGTCGGTGGCCATGGAAAGGGCCCGCCGCACGCGCACGTCGTCGAGCGGGCGCCGCGTCGTATTCAGCAGGTAGAAGTACGTGGTCAGCTGCGGGGCGGGGTTCAAGTCGTTGCGCGGCGACTCCTGGTGCAACAGCTCGCGCAGCACCTCCGCCGGCGGCACCGTCACCCAATCGACCATCCCCGTCTCGTAGAGATTGAACGCCGTCGTGCGCGAATCGACCGAGAGCGCGTCGATCACTTCGAGCCGCACGTTCTCGCGATCCCAGTAGTTCTCGTTGCGCACCAGGCGGATGCGATCGCGAATCCGCCGCTCCGTCATGCGGTACGAGCCGTTGGTGACGATGTTCTCCGGCTGCGTCCAGTTCGGCGAGCCGTGCTTCTCGAGGCAGCCGCGGTGCACGGGCGAAAGCGTGTAGAACCCGAGCAGGTCGAGGAAATAGGGCGTCGGGTTCGCCAGCCGCAGTTCGAGCGTGTAGTCATCGACCACGCGCACGCCCACTTCGCGGAAATCGAGCAGCACCTGCCGGCATGGCTCGACGCCGGCCGGCACGACGTCGTCATCATCGGCCCGCCGGAAGCGGCGCTGCCGGCCGTTGATGTCGACGACGAACACGCGGTCGCCGCGCGAGGCGGCCGCGGAGGTGTCGCCCTGGCCGTCGACGCGCACCAGCTTGCCGAGCAGCACCTCGCCGCGCACCGTGTTGGGCCGCTCCGGCGGCGGATTCAGCTCCACCTCGACCGCGTCGCCCGGCCGCAGCGCGCTGGCGCCCATGTTGTAACGCTCGGCGTTCTCGATATACCAGGCCTGATACGAGTAGCGCGAGGCCGTTTGCGGATCGAGCAGGCGGCGGAACGAATAATAGAAATCGTGGGCCGTCAGCGGGTCGCCGTTCGACCAGCGGGCGTCCTTTCGCAGATGAAACGTGTAGACGCGGCGATCGTCGGAGATGTCCCACCGCTCGGCCACACCCGGCTCGTGCAGGTTGTTGTCGGCACGCAGGCGGGTCAGACCCTCGAAAATGGCCCAGGCGATCCGGCCTTCCGGTTGCCCCGTGATCAGCGCGGGATCGACGGACGAAACCTCGGTTTCGTTGACGAACGTAAAATCGGCCGGCGGCAACCGGCTGCCGTACACGGCCCACGCCACAGCCGACAGGCCGGCGGCGAACATCACCAACAGGAACCAGGCGCGACCAAACATCAATTCAATTTAACGGGACAAGGTGCTGCGGGCCAACTACAATTTGAACGCATTCGTGAGTAAGTGAGTAGGTGAGTAGGTGAGTGGGTAGCCCAGCTGATGGACATGCCCCCAACTGATTTACTTGTTTCCTACTCACCTACTCACTTACTCACCCACCCAAAATGACCGACTTCGCACACGAGCGTCACAAGCCGCCCCGCACGCTGGCCCGGCCGCGGGAGCTGGTGATCGTTTGCGCGCCGATGCGAAGCAACGTCAACTTGTCGCGAATCGTGCGGGCCGCCGCCTGTTGCGGCTTGGACCGCATCCTTTGCACGGGCCCGGCCAGGCTCCAGCGCAAGATCGCCCGCGACGGCGCCGACACGGTCCGCATCGAAACGCATCGCACGCTGCTGCCCGTGCTCGATAGCCTGCGGGCCGACGGTTACCGCCTCGTCGGCCTGGAGCAAACGACCAACTCGCGCGATTTGCACCACTACGAGTTCGTCCGCCGCACGGCGCTGGTGATCGGCAACGAACGCGCTGGATTGACCGACGACGTGCTCGCGCGGCTCGACGAAGTCGTCGAGCTGCCGGTGTGGGGCCTGCCGTACAGCTACAACGTCGCCACCGCCACCGCGATGGCATTGTACGAATACTGCCGGCAGTATCCGGAGGGATGAAGGATGAGGCAATCAGTAAACGACCGCGCGTCAAATCCAGAAACAGCCGCGACCCCAACGGGTCGCCGGCAGCTCATGGTGTCCCGCCGGCGACCCGTTGGGATCGCGGCTATGCAAGTACTCACGGTATTTAAGGGCGACTATAACTGACTCG
>CAZHIV010000395.1:0-3919 GCA_964532675.1 uncultured Planctomycetaceae bacterium | reverse complement strand
CGAGTGGCTCCGCGGTGGGCCGGTCCGCCGGTGGGTGCCCAAGGCCCTGGCCGATAAGCCGGTCTACGTGTTCGAAACGGGCGGCACCACCGGAACGCCAAAGACCCGCATCGCCGTCGACGACTTTCGCATCGATTACTCGCAGTTCAGCGAAACGCTGCCCGAGAAGTATTTCCCGCTGGGCTCGAACTGGCTGATGCTGGGCCCCTCCGGTCCGCGGCGGTTGCGCCTCTCGGTCGAGCACCTCGCCCAGCACCGCGGCGGCATCTGCTTCTGTGTCGACCTCGATCCCCGCTGGGTCATCAAGCTCATCAAGAAAGGCTGGATGGAGCACCTCGAAGCGTACAAGCAGCACTGCGTCGACCAGGCGCTCACAATCCTCGGCGCCGGGCACGACATCCGCTGCATGTTCGGCACGCCCAAGCTCATCGAAGCCCTCTGCCTCGCACTCGAGGAGCGCGGCAGCAGCCTCCGCGAGACCGGCGTCACGGGCATCTTCTCCGGCGGCACCGAGTTCACGCCGCAGTGGACCCGCTTCTGCATCGAGGAGCTCTTCGGCGGCCCGCCCGAAACGAGCGGCATCTACATGACGCCCACCTACGGCAACACGCTCATGGGCCTCGCTTGCTCGAAGCCTGTCACCGCGGAGGACGGTTACAAAATCGCCTACTACGCGCCGCAGCCGCGGGCCGTGGTCGAAGTGGTCGACTTCGACGACACCGACCGCCTCGTGGGCTACGGCGAAACGGGCCGCGCGAAACTCACCACGCTCACCAAGGAGTTCTTCATGCCCGGCTTCCTGGAGCGCGACGAAGGCGAACGAGAACCCCCCTGCCCTCAATACGCCTGGGACGGCATCAGCGGCACGCGCCCCTTCCACCGCTTGGCCGAAGCGACCACCGTGGGTGTGTATTGAGCATCCGTCATGCTGTATTCGATAGACATCGCTGACGTCGCCTATCAGGAACTGCAATCGATCAAGTTGTTCTATCGACGACAGATCATTCACGCAATTGACGAGCAACTTCTGCATGAGCCAACAACCGAGACGAAAAACCGCAAAGTGTTGGCTGGAATGCAGGCCAATTTCGAACACGAGCTTCCAATTTGGGAACTTCGCGTTGGGCAGTATCGCGTATACTATGATGTAAACGAAGAGTTGCAGGCTGTCACAATCAGGGCCGTCCGGCAAAAGCCGCCTCACATGACCACGGAGCAGATTGTATGAAAACCGTCGACGCTGCGCAATTCGCTGCGAACGTTAAACAGTATCTTCAAGAATCGCTGACTGAGGCAATTGTTCTCACGCAGGCGGGAAAACCATGCGCTGTAGTGCACGGATTGGACTACGACGAGGAACAGATGCATCTCATAAATTCAGCTGAATTCTGGACAATGATCCAAGAGCGCCGAAAAGGGCCCACAATCCCCTGGGAAATCGCCAAGCAGCAGTTGGAATCGTTGGATCAGTAAGCGGTGTGGTGCGACGCTCGTCTGGAATGACTGCTTCCGCCATGATTAGTTTACCCGCCATCCGTTGGGGCGAAGCTTACCAGTCGCTGGAGGCGGAGGAGGTGTGCCACTTCCTTAGCGGCGAGCCGGTCGCGCGCGTCGGCTCGGTCGGCGCCGGGATCGTCAAGCGAGACGCGCGGCACGCACGCCGGGCGCGGGAGGCGCTGCAGTCCATTCCGCCGGCGGAGCTCGTCGATCGCTGCGCGAAGGCCGGCGAATTGTTTGCCACCGCGACGCTCGCGGTCGGCGACGCGAAGCAGTCGCCCGAGGAGTTCGTCGCGCAGCAATCCGCCACGACCGGCATGCCGCTGGCCATGTGCCGGGCCAATCTGGAGAAGAACGCCTTCGTGCTCCAGAACATGGGCCGCATTCTCGACTGCCTCACCCGCGGCCTCGACCTCGCCATCTCGGCGCGCGGCTACGGCGACGAAGGCCGCGGCGTCACGGTCAGTTACCAGGCCCAAGCCGAGGCGCTCGGTGCCGTGCTGCCTTCCAATTCACCGGGCGTGCACACGCTCTGGCTGCCGGTGATCCCGCTGCAAATCGGGCTGATGCTCAAGCCCGGTTCGCAGGAGCCCTGGACACCGTATCGCATCGCCGCGGCGTTCGTCGAGGCCGGTATTCCGCCCGAAGCGATCGCCGTCTATCCGGGCGCCGGCGCGGAAATCGGCGCTGCCATCCTCGGCAGTTGCCGGCGCAGCATGATCTTCGGCGGCCCACAAACTGTCGAGCAGTACGCCGGCAATCCGGGCGTGCAAGTCCACGGCCCAGGCTACGCGAAGATCCTCTTGGGCGACGACGTGGTCGACCGCTGGCCCGAGTTCCTCGACCTGATGGTCGACAGCGTCTACCGCAACGGCGGCCGCAGCTGCATCAACGCCTCCAGCATCTACGCCTCCCGCCACACGCGCGACATCGCCCGGGCGCTGGCCGAGCGGCTCGGCCCGGTCGACGTGCTGCCGCCCGACGATCCACAGGCCGGCCTGGCCGCGTTTACCGTCGCAGGCGCCGCCGCCGCCATCTGGCAGGCCATCGAACGCGACTTCGCCGACGAGCGCACCCAGCACGTCACCGCCGATTACGGCCACCGGCTGGTCGAGCGCGAGCGCTGCGCCTACCTGCGGCCGGTCGTCGCCCACTGCGACTCAGCCGATTGCCCGGCCGCGAACAAGGAATACATGTTCCCGGCCGTGAGTGTCGTCGCCTGCCCGCAAGCGGTGATGCTGGCCAAGGTCGGTCCCACGCTGGTCTGCTCCGCCATTACCGAGGACGATGCGTTCCGCCAGCAACTGATCGCCTCCACCGACATCGACCGCCTCAACCTCGGCCCCATCCCCACGCCGCAGATCGACTGGCTCCAGCCCCACGAAGGAAACCTGTTCGAGTTCCTGTACCGCAATAGGGCATTGCAATTGAAATTCCCTCCCCCTCGGGGGGAGGGCTCGACTACAGAATTCCCTCCCCCTCGGGGGGGAGGGCTAGGGAGGGGGCCGGTTCGATGTACAAATCGAGGCGCCAACGCGACTTCGCACGCTGCCTCCGCTCGACGATGACCGATGCCGAAGTTCGCCTGTGGACCAGGCTTCAATGCCAGCAACTTGGAGGTCACAAGTTTCGCCGCCAAGTCGCAATCGGCGACTATATCGTTGACTTTGCTTGTTTGAAGGAAAGACTGCTGATCGAGATCGGTGGCGGACAACACAATGAAGCTGAACACAAACTTCGTGACGAATCTCGCGACAGCTGGCTGACCGCTGAAGGATATCGCGTCCTGCGTTTTTGGAATCACGATGTTCTTTCTGATACGGATGCCGTGGTGGAAGTGATTTGGAATTCGTTGCACGAACGCAGCACACCCCCTCCCCAACCCTCCCCCCAAGGGGGAGGGAGCTTATGAGCCTCAGTCCGCCCTCGGCCCTCCGCCCTTCCCCTTCCGCCCTCGGCCTTCGCCATGCTTCCCTTCGACTTCCAATGCCCGACGCGGATCGACTTCGGGCCCGGTAAGCTCAATGACCTCGGCTCACTTGCTGCCGAGCTGGGCGCCAGGCGTGTGCTGGTCGTCAGCGATCCGGGCGTCATTGCCGCCGGCCATGCGCCGCGTGGTATCCAATCGCTGGAAGGCGCCGGCCTCGCAGTCGCGCTGTTCAATGGTGTCGAGGAGAACCCCACGACGGCGCACGTCGACGCCGGCCTGGCCGTCGCGC
Source organism: uncultured Planctomycetaceae bacterium (assembly GCA_964532675.1). Classification (GTDB taxonomy): domain Bacteria; phylum Planctomycetota; class Planctomycetia; order Pirellulales; family Lacipirellulaceae; genus JABDGM01. Next base: position 203 of record CAZHIV010000395.1, on the reverse strand, counting down.
GCGATTGTCGGCCCGATCTGATCGTCGGCCTCGGTGGCGGAAGCTCGATGGACTGCGCCAAGGGCATCAACTTCCTCTACTCCTGCGGCGGGCGGATAGAGGATTATTGGGGCGAAGGCAAGGCCACCGGCCCGCTGCTGCCGATGATCGCCGTGCCCACCACCGCCGGCACCGGCAGCGAGACGCAGTCGTACGCGCTCATT
>CAZHIV010000394.1:0-8013 GCA_964532675.1 uncultured Planctomycetaceae bacterium | reverse complement strand
TTGTCGTCCACGACGAGCACGTCGGCATCCGGCAGCAGCCGCAGGATTTCCTCGACGAGGCTGGGCAGATTCTCGATCTCGTTGTACGTCGCCAGGGCGACGAGCGTGCGAGGCGACGGCATCGGGTTTCACCACGGACGGAGAACACTGAGAGGATAGCAAAAATGTTCAATGCAAAATGTTCAATGCAAAATGCAAAATGAACGGGCGGACTACCGTTTTTCATATTGCATTGAACATTTCGCATTTTGCATTTTTTTCTCCGTGCCCTCAGTGTCTCCGTGGTTATTTCCGCGTTAATTGTCCCCGATAATAGTCGATCGTCCGCCGCAGCCCTTCATCGAATGCCACCACCGGTTCGTAACGGAGCAGCTCGCCGGCCAGCGAGATATCGGCCAGGCTCTCGCGGACGTCGCCCGCGCGGGGCGATTCGAAGATCGGCTCGATGTTTGTTCCTAGGCCGCGGTTGATTCCGGCGACCAGTTCCAAGAGATCGTACGACTGGCCGCAGGCGACGTTGATCGTGCGCCCGACGGCGGCCGGCGCGTCGGCGGCCAGCAGGTTGCCGCGCACCACGTTGTCGATGTAGGTGAAGTCGCGCGACTGCCGGCCGTCGCCGAAGATCGTCGGCCGCTGGCCGGCCAGCATTGCGGTGACGAACTTCGGAATCACCGCCGCATATTGGCTCTGCGGGTCTTGCCGCGGTCCGAAGACGTTGAAGTAGCGGAGCGTCACGGTTTCCAGGCCATACGTGGCCGTGAACGCCTGGCAATAGAATTCGCCGGCCAGCTTTGCGGCCGCGTACGGCGAGAGCGGAGCGGGCAGCAGATCCTCGCGCTTGGAGGGCACCGGCTGATCGCCGTACGCGCTGCTCGACGCGCCGTACACGATCCGCCGCACTCCGCCGCGGCGCGCCGCGTCGAGCAGCATCACCGTGCCCGTCACGCAGGCGGCGTTCGTATCCAGCGGCGTCTCCACGCTCCGGGGCACCGAGGCCAGGGCCGCCTCATGGAACACGACGTCCACGCCGTCCAAAGCTCGCTCGAGGTCGCCCCGATTGACCAGGTCCCCCTCGACGAACTCGAGGCGGTCGGCCAGGTGATCCAAATTCTTCCGATGGCCGGTGCTGAGATTGTCGAGCACCCGCACCCGATCGCCGCGCTCGACGAGCGCGCTAGCGATATGCGAGCCGATGAATCCCGCGCCGCCGGTAACGAGGTAAACGCTCATCGGGGACAAGATACACGATGAGCCGCTCAGCCGCTACGCAGGCGCGAAAAGAGATTTCGGTATTCCTCCCGGCGCACGGCAGGCCCACGCTGGCCGGGCAGGCCGTCCTCTTCCACGACGAGCACCGGCGCCTCGGGTGCGAACGGCTTGCCGGCACCACGCGTGATATCGGCGGCCGTCATGGCCGCCAGCGCCGCCGCGCCGAGCCCGCCGACGCGTGTCGAGGGCGCTAGTAGCGGAACCGGGTTCAGCGGCGCAGCCTCCGAGACGACCGCCAACCGCAGCGGCGGCCAGTTCGTCGTATCGTCCAAGTCGGGTCCCGCGGGCGCCTCGTCCGCCACGCGCGTGAGCAAATCGCCTGCATCGCTCGTCAGTTCGTCCGCTTTGTCGTCTCGCAGTACGCCGAGCGGCGGCGTATCGACGCGCCGACTTTCGCCGGCTGGAGCGGCGGCCTCCAGCGCCGCCCGGACGAGCGTCGCAAATCCCGGCTCGCGACGATTCTCCACGCGCGGCGTCGCGCGCCGGAACATATCGTCCCACGCCGCGAACGCATCGAGCACCACTTCTTCTTCCTCGAACGGCTCCGCAAACGGGTTCGCCGCCGCGATCTCCACCGCCGATTCGCGCTGTGGCAACGGGGCCGCCGATTCGACGCACGTTGGAACGTCGTCGTCGAGGTCCAATTCCGTGGGCTCCACGATCTCGTCATCGCTGCGCAGCTCGGCGACGGCGACGGAGCTTTCTCCATCCAGTCTGCCAAACTCGACGACCTGCCCAGTCGGCGCCACGGTCGACGGTGCTGACGGCGTCTCCCATGGCGACGGCAGTTGTTGCAGGTCGGACCAGGCGCGCTGAACGAGCTCCCGATCGATGCGCGAACGCCCGTCGGCCGCGCCGAGCTGCAGTGCCCGATCGCACAACTGGTTGACTAACCGCGGCACGCCGTCGGTCGCCTCGAAGATTGCTTCCCACACGTCGGTCGCGAAAATCTCGTCGGGCACGCCCTGCGAAGCCGCGACCTGCGCGCGGATGAACTGCGTCGTCTCCTCGCGCCGCAGCGGGGCCAGGTAGCAGCGGGCCGAAAGCCGCTGGCTGAACGACTCCAGCTCCGGATGCGCGAACGATTCCTCCAGGGCCGAGGTCCCGGCCAGCACCAGCCGCACGCGGGGCCGGTCGCCGCGCACGAGGTTCGTCATCACGCGCAGTTCGTCCAATAGAGCCGGCGACAGCGCCTGGGCCTCATCGACCAGCAGCAACAGGCCCGTTGGACATTCGTTCGCCGAGAGCAGGTGATCGAGCAGGCTGAGCCGTAGCTCGCCCTCGTCGCGGAGCTTGTAGGGCAACCCGAGCTCGAACAAGATGGCCTGCAGCAGGGCCCTTCGCGTGCAAAGCCGCGTTGCGGCGAGCAGCACCACGTCGAACCGCTCGTGAAATTGGGCCGCGAGCACTTGCAGCAGCAGCGACTTGCCCGTTCCCGGCGCCCCGATGACCAGCCCCGGCCCGTCGCCCCGCTCGATCGCCCGGCCCAGCCGTTTCCGCGCGTCCTCCATGCTGGCCGAGGGGAAATAGCGGGCCACTTGCGGAAACGACGGGAACACGCGCTCGTCGCGCTCGGCCAGTTGACAGAGGGTGAGCCCGGATTTCGTCGTCGGCGTTGGCATGGCAGGTGGGTCCGTGGGGCTGCACGGCACGCGCGCAGAGTCATCCGCGGCGCGGTGCAAGGGGAGTGGTAGCGCTATCGTGTTGAATCGGCAGCGGCGTGAAACTAGCTTCAGGCGGAAGCGCCGGAATGCGCCAGTCGCTCAATCCGGCCGACGCCTCGCAGCGCGACGCTGGCAAGCTAGCCTCCGCGGCGGGCGGCGGCGTATGATGATGGCATGTTCCGCATCAAGATATGTGGCATCACGAACGTCGCCGATGCACTCGCGGCCGCCGATGCCGGGGCCGACGCGGTGGGATTGAATTTTTACGGCAAGAGCCGCCGCTGCGTCGGAGTAGAACTCGCTCGGCAAATCGCGGCCGCGTTGCCCGCGGGCCTCGCCAAGGTCGGAGTGTTCGTGAACCACGACGCCGACCAGATTGCGGAAGCGGTGGACCAGGCCGGGCTCGATGCCGTTCAACTGCACGGCGACGAGCCGCCCGCGCTGCTGGCTCGACTGCCTAAACGCGTCTCGGTCATTCGGGCACACCGGTGTGGTCCTAAGGGGCTTGCGTCGCTGGTCCGCTATTTGGACGAATGCCGTGCGGGAGGCAGGATGCCGGCTGCCGTCCTCGTCGATGCAGATGGGGGAACGGATTTCGGCGGCAGCGGCGAATTAGCCGACTGGGCGCAAATCGACCGCGAGCGACAAGCTGTCGGCGACCTGCCCCTCATTCTTGCCGGCGGGCTGACGCCGGAAAACGTCGCCGCGGCCGTCGCCGCCGTGCGGCCGCATGGAGTGGATGTCGCCAGCGGTGTCGAGTGCCAGCCGGGTCGCAAGGACCACGCACTCGTCGCCCGCTTTGTCACAGCAGCGCGAATGGCTTTGGCGCGCATCGACTCTTAATCGGTTCGTCGAGCGGTTTGGCTGTAATCTGCACGATGATTCGTGAGCCGCGAAATCGTCCCGACTTGTCAGGCACGGCCGATGCCAACTACAATCGGAACCGGGGTTGAAATTTTGACTAACCAAGAGGAGATTCCCGTGTCGCAGGTGGCTACCAAATTGCCGTACAAGGTGCTCGACTGTTCGCCCGCGGAGTTCGACCGGCTGGCCGAATGGGGCCGCAAGGAGATCGAGCTGGCGGAGAATGAAATGCCGGGGCTGATGGCGCTGCGCGAAAAACACGGTCGCACCAAGCCGCTCGCCGGGGCCCGCATCGCCGGCTGCCTGCACATGACGATCCAGACCGCGGTGCTCATCGAGACGCTCCGCGAGCTGGGCGCGGAAGTCACCTGGAGCAGCTGCAATATCTTTTCGACGCAGGACCACGCCGCTTGCGCGATCGCCAAAGAGAATGTGCCCGTGTTCGCCTGGAAGGGTATGACCGCCGAGGAGTTCGATTGGTGCATCGAGCAAACGCTGTTCTTCCCCTCGGGCGAGCCGCTCAACCTGATCCTCGACGACGGCGGCGACCTCACCGCGATGGTCCACGACAAGTTCCCCGAGCTGCTCGGCGCCATCCGCGGCCTCTCCGAGGAAACGACCACCGGCGTCCACCGGCTCTACCAGATGCACGAGCGGGGCGAGCTCAAGGTGCCGGCCATCAACGTCAACGACTCGGTGACCAAGAGCAAGTTCGACAACCTCTACGGCTGCCGCGAGTCGCTGGCCGACGGCATCAAGCGGGCGACCGACATCATGGTCGCCGGCAAGGTGGTCGTCATCGCCGGCTACGGCGACGTCGGCAAGGGCTGCGCCCAATCGATGCGCGGCCTGGGCGCCCGCGTGATCATCACCGAGATCGACCCGATCATCGCCCTGCAGGCCGCGATGGAGGGCTACGAAGTCACCACGATGGACGACGCGGTTGAGGAGGGCGACATCTTCGTCACCGCCACCGGCTGCCGAGACGTCGTCACCGGCCAGCACATGGCGCGGATGAAGAACGACGCGATCGTCTGCAACATCGGCCACTTCGACCTGGAGATCGACATGGCCTGGCTCGAAGGCGAGGCGAAAGCCGGCCGCGCGCGCAAGCAGAACATCAAGCCGGCGAGTGTCGGCGCCGTGGACAAGTACACGTTCGCCGACGAGCATTCGATCGTCGTGCTAGCACAGGGCCGGCTCGTGAACCTCGGCTGCGCCACCGGCCATCCGTCGTTCGTGATGAGCAACTCGTTCACCAACCAGGTGCTCGCGCAGATCGCGCTTTGGACGGAGCCCGAGAAGTTCGACCTGGGCGTCCACGTGCTGCCAAAAAAGCTCGACGAGGAAGTCGCCAGGCTGCACCTGGCCAAGCTCGGCGTAAAGCTCACGAAGCTCACCAAGCCACAGGCCGAATACATCGGCGTGCCGGTCGATGGGCCGTATAAGCCGGAGTACTATCGGTACTAACAGGGGCTGATGCGATCATGGTGAGCGTTTCGACAGCGGAGCTTCTCCTGATCTTGTTGGCGGTGGTCTGCATCGCTTGGTATTTGAGCCGGAAGTCTGCTAACAGCTAACGTCGTTGCCGTTTCCAGTTCGCGCTTGATCCATGCGCGACTTTGCTGCCAACCAGCACGCAAACGCCATTGCGATTGTGAACATAACCCACCCGGCAACGATCACATAGGTGCTGGGTGCTTGGTACTCTAGCCAAAGCGAGAACCGGTCCATATTAAGAAAGCGCCAAAGAAACAGAAGTGACCCCGCGGCACCAAACAGGAAGAAGCGAGACGGCGGAGTGTTGCTTCCGGCGAGCGAGTAGGCACCGATAGGCAGGGCCAGTAATGAGAACCACACGCCGTGCCAGGTATTCGTGTGGCTGACCATGGGAGTCGATGCAATTTCCCAAATAGCAATGAAACCGTAAATAGCGAATACACGAAGGGCCATTTCATTGCACTCCGAGCATCAGGCGAAGACGGCATTCTCCATTTCGACGTGCAGTACTCGGATACCGCCATTTTTCGCCTGCTCCAAGGCCTCGCGCACAAGATGCGTCAACTCGCCCTCGCGATGGCAAATCCAAATCGCGGCGTGTTCCCCTCGCACGGTCAACTCCGAATCATCAAAGCCGGCCTCAAAAACCGACTTCGCCAGTTGGTCGTGAAGATCACGATCCTTCAGGATCAAATAGAATTCAGGCATCATCGAACGGTACTCCAGGACAGGCATCAACTTTCTTCCGAATCGCCCGTGCATGGTTTTCAGGATTTCGTGGCGTCGACCAAATCCACATTTGGCATTGACGATGTCCGAAACTGCACCGGATGCGACCGTAAGGATGGCCAGGTGACTCTGAAAACTGCCACCCCCGCTGCTCGGCATTCTTCAGTGCTTCGCGAATGTGCTTGTTCGGATGCATGAATTAGCCGTTGGGCGACGTGCGTTCGTCCTTTCTCAGTATACGCCAATTTGCAGTTGCGAGCGAGGGATATCGCTCCTGTCGGTGTTGGCGTAAACTTGGAGACTTTGCTGGTCCAATCGGCGAGCGAGAAGCGCTCCGTTGGCTCATCCCTTCCCGACCTGTGATCCCGCGACCAGCGGTCGCGGCTTTATGGTTTCATGCCTACGATTCAAGCCTTTCGCGGCATTCGATACGATCTGGGCCACGTCGGCTCGCTGACGGGCGTGGTCGCGCCGCCTTACGATGTGATCGGCGCCGAGCTGCAGAGTGCGCTATATGAAAAGCATCCGGCCAATGTCGTGCGGCTGATCCTCAACAAGGATGAACCGGGTGACGACGAGCACAACAACCGCTACTCCCGTGCGGCCCGCCTCATGCGTTCCTGGCTTCGCGAGGGAATTCTATTCACCGAGTCCGACCCGGCCATTTACGTGTATCACCAGGTCTTCACCGAAGGCGGCACGTCGTACACCAGGCGCGGCTTCATGGCCCGCGTGCGGCTCGAGCGGTTCGGCGAAGGGAGCATCTACCCGCACGAAGAAACCCACGGCGCGGCCAAGGCCGACCGGCTGAAGCTGTGGTCGGCGTGCAAGGCCAATCTTAGTCAGATCTTCAGCCTGTATCCCGATCCGGAGAACGCAGCCCAGAACATCCTGGAAGCGGCGGTCGCCGGCGCGGCGCCGCTGGAAGCGGTGGACCATTTGGGCGTCGTCCACCGCCTCTGGCCCGTGACCGATGTGGCCACGATCACAGCGGCCGTTGCCGCCATGGGCGATCGGCCCGTGTACATTGCCGACGGCCATCACCGCTACGAAACGGCCTGCACCTTGCGCGACCAATTAGCGGCAGTGGCGGCAGGCGGCTCGCCTGCCCAGGGCGAGCCGAGCGCGACAGGCGAGCCGCCTGTCGCCACCCTCCGCCCCGAGCACCCGGCCAACTACGTGCTGATGATGCTCGTTTCGATGAGCGACCCCGGCATGCTGGTCCTTCCCACCCATCGATTGTTCCGCGGCTTGCCCTCCATCACGGCGGGCCAACTGCGCGAACGCTTGGGCGACTCGTTCGCGGTCGAGGCGGCCGGCAGCGGCCCCGACCGGGCCCGCTCGCTGTGGGAGGAAATCGAGCTCGAAAGCGACCAGGCGACGCTCGGCCTGTACACGGCAGCCGACGATCAATGGACTCTCGCCCGACTCACCGACGCCGGCCGGCACCGCATGTCTCAAGTCGCCGGCGACCATTCTGCCGACTGGCAGGCTCTGGGCGTGAGTATCCTCCACCGGCTCGTGATCGATACGCTATTCGATGCCCCGAATTTACCCGCCCCCAAGTACGTCCGCGACATCGACGAGGTCGTTCGCGGGCTACAGCAGGGCGATGAGGCGGGCCGCGATGCGACCGGCCAGGCCGGCACCGGCGGCCGGTTCGAGTTGGCCGCGCTCGTCATGCCGGCCACCGTCGATCACATTCGGGCCATCAGCGGCCACGGCGAACGCATGCCGGCAAAGAGCACCTACTTCTACCCGAAGCTCCTCAGCGGCCTGGTGATCAACCCCTTGGAATGACCAAATGACGAATGACGAATGATGAACGTTGAGTTCCTTCGCCCTTCGCCCGCCCTTCGCCCTTCGCCCTTCGCCCGCCCTTCGCCCGCCCTTCGCCCGCCCTTCGCCCGCCCTTCGTCATTCGTCATTCGTCATTCGTCATTCTCCCCGCCCGTTTCACGTGAAACGACCTTGCGGGCTAAGCGGT
>CAZHIV010000393.1:0-7845 GCA_964532675.1 uncultured Planctomycetaceae bacterium | reverse complement strand
AGAAGAGAATATGCTCGGGCAGGTATTGCACGCTAGCCAGGTTCCCGGCGAGGCCGGCGATGGAATTGGCCAGCACGAACCCCGCGGACACGCCCGCTGTTTCTCGCATGGGAGCCCAGTTTGCCAGCAGGAGCAGGGGGGACAAGAATATGCCGCCGCCAGTGCCCGTCAGGCCGGCCAAGAGGCCGATGGCGGCACCGGCGCAAGTCGCCGCTAGAATGGGAACTGGCTTGGTCGGCCCCTCCTGTTTTCTCGTGGCGGAATGAATTAACCGTACCGCGGCAAAAAGGAGGATCGCTCCGACGGCCACCTTGTAAATTGGATTCGGCAAATGGATCGCGCCGCCCAGGAATGAACATGGTATGGAGGTGACGGCGAAGGGCCAGAAGATTCGCCACGAGAAGTGGCCGGCCCTCGCGAAGCGATAGGTCGCGATCGAGCCGACGATCAAGTTCAAGAACAGGGCGGAAGGCTTCATGATCTCGGGCGAGACGTTCATCAATGCCATCGCGGCGAGGTAACCGGAAGCGCCGGCATGCCCGACCGAGGAATAGAGGACTGCCAACAGGAAGATCAAAATCGTCAACGTCACCGTAGATTCCATACCGCCATCTTAGCGGACATCGGTCGCCTTGCTGAGCACTGAAGATGCCTGCCTATTGTCATGCGGCCGCATTTACGGCGTTCGAGCGAGTGATCCCACAGGTGGAAACGACCCAGGGACTGTTTCGCGCGGCGTTTGCTATCGCGCGCCACGAGCATCCGGCCGCCAAGGTCGAGGAGGCGGAAGCGACGATCGCCGAATTGTCGGAAACCGTGCGCCGGCGCGTTCGCTCGCCCGGGGTCGAGGCCAAGCTGGCCCACCTGCACGACGTCTTGTTCGACGTCGTGGGCTTCGTCGGCAACGTCGAGGATTACTACAACCCGGCCAACAGCTACCTGCCGGAAGTGCTGCGGACGCGGCGCGGACTGCCGATCACGCTTACGCTGGTTTACAAGTGCGTGGCGGAAGGCGCGGGGCTCACGGTACGCGGCATCAATTCGCCCGGGCATTTTCTGGCGGCGGTGCGGCCCGGTGAGGGCGAAGCCGACGCCGGCTCGACGGCGGCTTGGATGTACGTCGATCCGTTTTATGGCGGCGAGCTGCTGGACGGGGCGGACGTCTGCCGGCGCATTGCCGCGACGACGGGGATGGTGGCCGACGACCCTTCGCAGTGGCTCACGGCCGCCACGCACCGGCAGTGGCTAAGCCGGATGCTGAACAACCTGCAGGCGGTGTTTGCCCACGCTGGTCGGGAGCGCGAGCTGTACGCCATGCAGGAATTGCAGGAGCTATTGTAGGTCCAGGCTGTGCCTGACACGCATGTTCGTCAGGCACAGCCTGACCTACGTCGAGCCGTCGAGCGACCGTAGGTCACCGGCTATGGGCGCGGTAGAATGGAGGCATGCCTCGCAATTTGATTTGCTCGTTCGTCGCCGTTGCATTGCTGATCGTGCTTGACAGCGCGGTCCGTGGCGACGTGATCGTGTTTGCCAATCGCACCGGGGCGCCGCTTCCGGTGCGGTTTCTGCCGGCGGCCGGGCGGGCACAGCAGTTGACGCTGCCGGCCGGTGACGTCGTGCCGCTGTTCCTGGACGGCAGGGCGCACGTCGAGTTCACGTCGCCCGGCAGTCCGAAACGCTACGCGCTGGACGCGAACTGCGCGTACTTCTTCGGCCGCACCGGCGCTCGCGGTATCGACATGCAAAAAATCGGCCTGGGCGAGGACGCCAACACAGGCCAAGGCCGCTCGCTCCCCGGCAGCGCGGCCCGCGCGCCGACGGCGACCATCCCGGTGAAGATCCTCGTCGACGAGGAGGAGCCGGCGCGGCAGGTGCACTGGGAACGGCGGCTGCGGCGCCGCGTCGAGGCGGCTTCCGCGATCCTCGAGCGGCACTGCCGCGTGGGACTCCGCGTCGTCGCCGTGGGGACGTGGAATTCCGACAACCGGACGAACGATTTCGTCGCCTCCCTCGCCGAGTTCGAGCGCGAAGCGAGCCCCTCGCCGGCCGCCGTGGCCATCGGCTTTACCAGCCAATGGACGATGGTCCGCGGGCGCGTCCACATGGCGGGCACGCGCGGCCCGCTGCATTCGCACATCCTGGTGCGCGAAGGCTCGCCGCAGATCAGCGAGGCGGAGAAGCTCGAGTTCCTGGTGCACGAGCTCGGCCACCACCTGGGCGCGGCGCACAGCCCCGAGCGCGGCAGCGTGATGCGACCGGTGTTGGGCGACAACCGGGCCGGCCGCAGCGACTTTCGCATCCAGTTCGATCCCGTCAATACGCTGGCGATGGCGATGATCGGCGAGGAAATCCGCCGCCGCGACATCAAGCGGCTGTACGAGCTCTCAGCCGGTTCGAAGCTGCGATTGAGTCAGATCTACACCGCCCTTGCCCGGTCATTGCCCGAGGACGCGGCGGCCGCCCGTTACATTCAATTGATGAAGTCGGCCGAGGGGACGCCCCTGGCCGATAGCGCGAAGCGCGTGCTGGAGCAGATCGTACGCGCGGCGATCAGCAACCGGGCGTTGCCGACCGCGGGCGGCGACGGCGGCGACAGGCCCAAGCGGCGCGTCGGCGACGCGCTCACGCAGTACTATGTCCGCGAGGCGGCGCGTGCCGCAAACTCCTTGCCCGACGACGTCGCGGCGAAGGCTTTCCTCGTTGCGATCGGCGTCGGCTTGGGCGACGCGCGGTTGTTGGCCAGCGTGCCCGGCGCCGGCAACGTGGCGCAAGCGGTGGAGGCCCCCAGCGAGCGAGCCGTGCGTGAGACCGTGCTCGGCGAGCCGACGGTGCGCGGGCGACGCGACTTGGCGCAGCACTTTTTTATCTCGGCTTATCTGGCCGTCGTGTCCGGTAACGAAGCGGCACACGCGGCCGGCGTGGCAAAGGAGCTGCTCGACGCCCGCGGCGGCAGCGGTTTGAGTTTCGCCGACCTGGCGGCGGGTCGGGCCGGCGTGCGGTTCGCCGATGCGATTCTTAACAAGCAGGTGCCGCTCGGCCTGTTGCCGCAAACCTTCACCGTCGCGGCGTTCGTGCCCGAGCTCGACGGCTTGCCCGAAGGACTCTCCTCGGCCGAGGTCAAGGCACGATACGGCGACAAGAACGATGCCCGGTTCCGCGAGCAGCTTGTGGAGATCGACAAGCGGATTCTGGCGCTGCCGCCCTATCGGGCGCCGCTGCTGCGTTTCGGCCAGTAAATGATGCCGAACGGATTGGCACTCACGCCGACGAATTGTGGTGGCCTTCCAGCCGGCAGGCCGGCGGCTTCGGACGCCCGCCCTCGACCGATGTCGCAGCCGCCATTAGAATGTGGCGCATGTTGTCGATCACGCCGCAGCACGACTACCTGGTGGGCATCGATTCGGACGGGTGCGTGTTCGATTCGATGGAGCTGAAGCACAAGGAGTGCTTCATTCCCAACTTCATCAACCACTACGAGCTGCAGGGCGTGAGCAAGTACGCCCGTGAGGCGGCCGAGTTCGTCAACTTGTATTCGAAGAGCCGCGGCGCGAACCGGTTCCCCGCCCTGGTCGAGCAGCTCGACTGGCTGCGGCGTCGGCCGGAGGTGAAGGCCCGCGGCGTGAATGTCGTCCGGCCGCAGGGGCTTATCGCCTGGATCGAGCGCGAGACAAAGCTCGGCAACCCGGCGCTGGAGAAAGCGGTGGCCGAGTCGGGCGACCCAGACCTCAAGCAGGCGCTGGCCTGGAGCGTGGCGGTCAACAAGTCGATCGAGGAGATGGTGCGCGGCGTTCCGCCGTTCCCCTTCGTGCGGCCCTGCCTGGAGCGCTTTCGCGAACATGCCGACATGCTGGTCTGCTCGCAGACGCCCAATGCGGCGCTGGAAGCCGAATGGGCGGAGCACGAGATCGCGCCCTTCGTGCTCGCCATTTGCGGCCAGGAGATCGGCAGCAAAAAGGAGTCGCTGGCCGCGTCGAACCAGTACCCGGCGAACCACACGCTGATGATCGGCGACGCCCCGGGCGACTACAACGCGGCGGCGGCGAACGACTGCCTCTTCTTCCCGATCAACCCGGGCTGCGAGGAGGCCAGTTGGCGGCGCCTCTTCGAGGAAGGCATCGCGCGATTTTTCGACGGCACGTTCGCGGGCGAGTATCAGCGGCAGTTGCTCGACGAGTTCGAAACCTTCTTGCCCGAGCGTCCGTCCTGGAAAGTCGAAGACAAGTAACCACCAAGACACGAAGGACACGAAGACAGGAATCGTTAGGCAGGATTTTGGCGATCGACAGCTTTTTGATCCTTTCTTTAGCTTCGTGTCTTTGTGTCCTTCGTGGTTAACAGACTATTTAGGCGTAATAGAAGATGACTGAACTTTGCGACATTGGTCTGGTTGGCCTCGCCGTGATGGGCGAGAACCTGGCGCTTAATATCGAGAGCCGTGGATACTCCATCGCCGTATACAACCGCACGACGAGCAAAGTCGACGAGCTGCTTGCCGGGCGGGCCAAGGGTAAGAAGTTCGTCGGCTGCCACACGTTGGAGGATCTCGTCGCGAACCTGTCGCGTCCGCGAAAAGTGATGCTCATGGTGAAGGCCGGCCCGGCGGTCGACGATTTGATCGAGACGCTCCTCCCGCTTCTGGAGCCGGGCGACATCATCATCGACGGCGGCAACACGTACTATGCCGACACGGAGCGGCGAACGAAGTACGTCGAGGGGAAAGGGCTGCTGTATATCGGCACGGGCGTTTCCGGCGGCGAGGAGGGCGCGCTCAAGGGCCCCAGCATGATGCCCGGCGGCAGCCGCGACGCCTGGCCGGCCGTGAAGCCCATCTTCCAGGCCATTGCCGCCAAGGTCGGCCCGAAGGGCGACATCCCCTGCTGCGAATGGGTCGGCCCACGCGGCGCCGGGCACTACGTGAAGATGGTCCACAACGGCATCGAGTACGGCGACATGCAGCTCATCTGCGAGGCGTACTTCATGATGCGCGAGTCGCTCGGCCTGTCGAACGACCAATTGTTCGGCGTGTTCGCCGAGTGGAACCGCGGTGAGCTGGACAGCTACCTCATCGAGATCACGCGCGACATCTTCAGCGTCAAGGATCCGGAGGGCGACGGCTACCTCGTCGACAAGATCATGGACCGGGCCGGTGCGAAGGGCACGGGCAAGTGGATGAGCCAGCTCGCGCTGGACCACGGCGTGCCGAGCACGCTGGTCACCGAGGCGGTGTACGCCCGCTGCCTTTCCGCGATGAAGGACCAGCGCGTGCGGGCCAGCAAGGTGCTCAAGGGCCCGTCGGCCAAATACAGCGGCGACCGCAAACAGTTCATCGAGCAAATTCGGCAGGCGCTGTACGCCTCGAAGATTTGCAGTTACGCCCAAGGGTTCGTACAGTTGCAGGCGGCGGCCGCGGAGTACGACTGGCCGTTGAATTACGGCGATTGCGCCCTCTTGTGGCGCGGCGGCTGCATCATCCGCGCCGTGTTTCTCGACCGAATCAAGGAGGCGTTCGACGCGGACCCCAAGCTGGAAAACCTGCTCCTGGCCCCCTACTTCGCCGAAGCCTGCGCCAAAGCGCAAGACGCCTGGCGGCACGTGGTGGGAAACGCCGCGACGCTGGGAATTCCCGTCCCCGCCTTTGCCACGGCGCTCGCCTATTACGACGGCTACCGCCGCGAGCGGCTGCCGGCGAACCTGTTGCAGGCCCAGCGCGACTACTTTGGGGCACACACGTACGAGCGCCTCGACAAGCCAGGAACCTTCCACACCGATTGGATCCGAGAGAGGAAAATGACCCAATGACGAATGACGAATGACGAATGCCAAGCGATTGGATGCATTCAACATTCAACATTCGTCATTCGGTAATTCGTCATTCGGTCATTCGTCATTCATCCCATGTCCGATTACCTGCAAAAGATGTTTGGGCTGGAAGGCCGCGTGGCGGTCGTAATCGGGGGGACCGGCGTCTTGGGCGGCGAGCTGTGCGGCGGGCTCGCGCAGGCCGGCGCACGCGTCGTTGTCGCCGGGCGAAGCGCCGAGCGCGGTCGGCAGCGCGTGGAAGCGATCGAGAAGTCGGGCGGGGCCGCGTCGTTCGCCGAAGTCGACGCGACGAACCGCGATTCGGTCAAGGCGCTGCTGGACGGCGCGCTCGAGCAGCAGGGCCGCGTCGATGTGCTCGTGAACTGCGCGGGCGTCAATTCGCCGACGCCTTACCTGGAAATCAACGACGAGGAGTTTCACCGCATCGTGGACACGAATCTGCTGGCCACGCACCTGGGCTGCCAGTTGTTCGGCCAGCACATGATCGATTCCGGCGGCGGCTCGATCCTCAACATCGGTAGCGTGACCAGCTACAGGCCGCTCTCGCGGGTGTTCATTTATTCGGCGTCGAAGGCGGCGGTGCTGAGCCTGACGCAGAACGTGGCCCGCGAGTTCGCTCCGCACGGCGTGCGCGTGAACTGCCTGTGCCCCGGTTTTTTCCCGGCCGAGCAGAACCGCAGCATCCTCGACAAACCCCGGATCGACGCGATCCTCCGCCACACGCCGATGGGCCGCTTGGGTGAGGCACCGGAGCTCGTCGGCGCCATGCTGCTGCTCGTGTCGCCGGTGGCCGGCAGCTTCATCACCGGCGAAGCGATCTACGTCGACGGCGGTTTCACGGCGATGACGATTTGAGCGCGGAGGGCGGAAGGCTCAGGGCGGAGGGCCGGAAGAACACTGGCTGTCGTCGGTACGAATGGATTACCCTGTTGCCGAGAGGATTGGCCCTCAGCTCTCCGCCCTTAGCCCTCCGCTGCACTTATGCCTCACAGCTTCATTATCTTCGGCGCCTCGGGCGATTTGACGCAGCGGAAGCTGGTGCCGTCGCTGTTTCAGCTATTTCGAAAAGGGCGGCTGCCCGCCGATACGCGGGTCGTCGGCTTTTCGCGGACCGAATTCACCCACGACGCCTGGCGGGCCGAGCTGGCCCAGTCGACGGCGAAGTTTCTGCCCAAGAGTTTCGATGCCGGGTCGTGGGACAAATTTTCGCAGCACATCTACTACCACCCCGGCGACATCGGGCAGGCGGAGGATTTTGCCCACCTCGCACAATTTCTGGACGAGATCGAGCACTCCGACACCAGCACCCGCGTGTACTACCTGGCGACGGCTCCGCGATTTTACGCGCCGGCCATCGAGCACCTTGGCTGCTGCGGCCTGGCGGACGAGTCCCGCGGCGCGCGGCGCGTGATCATCGAGAAGCCGGTCGGGACTGACCTGCCCTCCGCCCGCGCGCTCAACGCGGCCGTGCAGGCCGTTTTTAGCGAGCGGCAGGTGTATCGCATCGATCACTACCTGGGCAAGGAGACCGTGCAGAACCTGCTCGTGTTGCGGTTTGCCAACACGATCTTCGAGCCGATCTGGAACCGGAACTACATCGACCACGTGCAAATCACCGTGGCGGAGGAGGTCGACGTGGCCCGGCGGGCGGCCTACTACGACACGGCCGGCGTCTTGCGCGACATGTTTCAGAACCACCTGCTGCAACTGATGATGATCACGGCGATGGAACCGCCCGTGCGGTACGAGGCCGAATCGGTACGCAGCGAGAAGGTGCAGGTGCTGCAAGCGGTGCGGCCGCTGGCGGAGGGCGAGGTGCGGTCGCACACGGTGCGCGGGCAGTATCGCGGCTACCTGGAATCGGCGGGCGTTCAGCCGAAATCGCGGACGGCCACCTTTGCGGCGGTGAAGCTGTGGATCGACAACTGGCGGTGGCAGGGGGTGCCGTTTTATTTACGGAGCGGCAAGGCCATGTCGTGCCGCACGACGCAGATCGTCGTGCAGTTTCGGGAGCCGCCGCAC
>CAZHIV010000392.1:0-6447 GCA_964532675.1 uncultured Planctomycetaceae bacterium | reverse complement strand
CCGCGCGCAGCAGCCGGCGGCCTTGCGGCGACAGGCACCAACAACCTCGCCCGATCGACGTGGAACACCACGGAAGTCCACGCCGAGTCGGACGAATCGATCCGGCCGATCAGCTTGCCGCCCGCCAGCCAGGGCTCCATCAATTCCAGCCGGCGATTGATTAGCTCCAGCGCGGCTGCCCGGGCGCGCGTGGCGGCGTCCGATTCGGCGAGCGACGATTCGCAGTGGAAGATAAACCCGCGCATGCCATGCGTGCAGCCGATCCGCACCAGCGACTCGAGCAGGCTGAGATCGACGGCCGGTGCCGCTCGCTCGACCCGCGAAAGGGCAACCGCTTGTTGCTGGGCGGCCGGTCCGAATTGAGTACCGAACGCGGCCCAAAGCGGCGTGCCGGGCCGGACGAGCCGCCCCCGACGCGCAAGCCAGTCGTCGTACTCGTCGGCCGGCATGCGGCTCACTCGCGTTGGCCGGGCGGCGAGAATGTCGGCCGCTTTTCCCGCCGCGGGCATGCCCGTCAAAATAACGACCGGCCGGCCGCCGGCCGCGTCGCGCCGGCGAACGAGCTCGGCCCAGCGATGCGCATAGTTGGGGTCTGCTTCCATCCCCGGATCGTTGAGATACCAGGCGATGATTCGATCGCCCGGCCGGCCGATGCCGTCGCGGGCGATCGCCTCCGGACGCGGGGCGGCGCAAACAAACCACAGGCCGTGCCGAAAAGCCTCGGCACTCTGCTCGCCGGACGGCGCGGCCGGCAGCAGAATCGAATTGAAGCCGCGCTCCGCCAGGAAGGCGAGCGGTTCGCCCTGCCACTCGATGGCCCGCGGCAGAAACGGCCTGTCATCGACGAGCAGCACACCGCCCTGCAGCCGCACGGGGGCACGAGTAGAAATCACCCCGGCAGCCGGCGATGACGCGGCAGTCGGGTAGCTGGCGAGCTCGATTCCAGTTGCCTGTGGCAGCGCCACGCCGTCGACCTCCAATTCGTCGGTCAGAATTTCGACGCCTCGCGGGTCGCCGGGAACAACCAGCACGACCGAGTCGACAAATGCTTCCCGCGGATCGATGGTCACGCCAGGCGCCGCCCGCAGGACGCGCACCTGCTCCGCAAGGAGCTCGGGAATCTTGCTGATCGACAATTGCTGCCACTGCTCGGGCCGGTCGAACATCGGGCCGCGAACGATCACGGTCGTCGGCGATTGCGTCCGAGGATCGAGCGAACGCGGCAGCGTGATGCGGGCCGCCAACTGGACGGCTGGCCGGTCGGTCTTCACCCACATGCGGATCTGCAGCTCGGGCAGCACCGCCACGCGCGCGGTCGGACAGCGCAGCAACGCGGATTCGCCGGCGGGCGCCGCCGCCACGATTCGCTCCGCGCCCGCCCCGTCGCGGCCGCCGTCCGCGACACATGCCTGCGATAGAATGCTCGCCGACTGGTCCTTCTTGGTAAGAAGACTCCAGCTCGTGGCCGGACCGTCGAAATCCTGGCGGAAGGCCAGCTCGGCTCTCAGTTGGCGCGCCGCGAACAGCCAGCACGACAACGCAACCGCCAGGACGATGAATCGATGAGCCGGCGTTTCGAACGACGACAGTCGATGAGGCATATTGGCCGGCCTCGCTGCGAACCGGGCGAAATGAGTCGACGACGGCTCGGCCGTTGCCAAAAAGCAACGTCGGGGCGCCGTATCACGATCGACCTAAACCGGGCTTCTATCAGCATTTGCGGCATGCGGCCAGAGCGATCGTGGCAGCGGGGCAACGAGCCACGGCGATCGGCACGATTCGGCGCCGGGTTGTTGAATGAATGCAAGTTGTTTCCCTATAATCAGTTAAGCCGGCTTTGGGACGGTGGCCATTCGAGCGGTGGCGCGGCGTGTGCATTAAGCCACGTGCATCACCACTTGGAGAAGCACCGATGGCCCACACGCCCCGAGTTTCCGTCCCGAGCACCGAAGAATTGCCCGCCGACCTCCTGAAGCTGGCCACGTCGATTCGAGCCCTTCCCCACGAAGTTTCGCGGGAGCTGGTTCCCGCCCTGGAACGGGTCATTGAGAGTACCGGCCGGCGGCGCCGCATCCTGACCCTCGTGCAAGACGCCCTCGGCCAGCTTCGGTTGGACATGAAGTACTTGATGTTCGACCTGGAAGCAACCCGGCGCGAACGCGACGACTACCACGCCAAACTGCAGGAATTCGAAAACTAGCCGCCCGGCTCGCTGCGTGCCATGGCCAACATCAAAACTTCGGAACAGTTGGCCCAGCGCGCCTTGGACGTCGACGTCGTCGACGATGCCCAGCTTCAGAGCGTGTGGAGCGAATTGGGCTCGACCACCGCGCCGCTGCCCGCCTTTCAGCAGGTCCTCTTGCGCCGCGGATTGCTGACGCAGTACCAGCTTGAACGGCTGATGCGCGGCGACACGCGGACCGGCTTCTTCTACGGCGACTACAAGGTGTTGTACTGCGTCGGCGCCGGCACGTTTGCCCGCGTGTTCCGCGCCGTGCACAAGACCAGCGGCACGATGTACGCCGTCAAGGTGCTGCGCAGCAGCCTCAGCGACCCGCGGGCCAACAATCCCAAGACGAACCGCAGCAATCGGCCGGTCATCGAGCTGTTTCGCCGCGAGGGAGAAATCGGCAGCAAGCTCAAGCACCCGAACATCGTCGAGATTCACCAGGTCTATTCGCGCGGCGTGACGCACTACATCGTGATGGATTTCGTCGAGGGGCGGAACCTGCGCGAGTTCTACCGCGCGCAGCGGCGGTTCGACCCCCTGGAGGCGGCCCATATCATGGAGGGCGTCATGGCCGGCCTGCAGTACGCCCTGCAGCAGGGAATCACGCACCGCGACTTGAAAATGTCGAACGTGCTCCTCTCCAGCGACGGGGAGCCGAAGCTGGTCGACTTCGGGCTGGCCGGCCTGCAGGGGGCCGAGGAAGAAGTTGCCGAAGGAATGAGCCGCCGCACCGTGCTCTACGCCGGCCTGGAACGGGCCACTGGCGTGCGGATGGACGACCCCCGCAGCGACATCTTTTTCGCCGGCACGATCCTCTACCAGATGCTCTGCGGCGTGCCCGCCCTGGCCGAGGCCCGCGACCGCTCGCAGCAGGCCGGCAAGGCCCTGTATCGCCACATCAAGCCGATCATGGAGCTCATCCCCACGCTGCCGCTGCCGCTCACGATGGTCGTCAACAAGGCGCTGGAGTTCGACCCCGAGCGACGCTACCAGTCGCCCGGCGATATGCTGGTGGACTTGAAGCTGGCCATCAAGCGCGTGAAGAGCGCCAAGGAAGGCGGCCGAGCCGCTGGCCCCGAGCTGCACAGCCAGGAAGGCCTCGACGCCGACGGACAGCCGCGCAAGCTCATGGTCGTCGAGTCCGACGTCAAGATGCAGGACATGCTCCGCGACCTGTTCAAGCGCAACGGCTACCGCGTGCTCGTGATGAGCGACCCGGACCGCGCACTCACCCGCTTCTTCGACGACGCCCGCGCCGCCGATCTCGTGCTCTTCACCACCAGCAGCAACGGCCGCTCCGCCCTGGAGATGTTCAACCGCTTCGGCCAGGAAGCGGCAACCCGCGACCTGCCGGCCGTGCTGCTGCTCGGCCAGCTGCACCACAACTGGAAAGACGAAGCCAGAACCGCCGAGCACCGCATCGTCACCAAGATGCCCATCAAAATGCGCGAGCTCCGCGAGTCACTCCGCGACGCAATGGAAAAGAAAGTGTCGTGAATCCGACTCCCCTTCCTTGGGTAGTAATAAAGGTGTGAGGAACCTTTTTCTAGATGGCGGGCAGTGAACTCGTTAGCATCTTGGCAACCAGGACAAGGGTCCTGACACTCAAAATAGTGATTTAATGATCGAACCATATTCGACAATCCCGCAATTGTTGGAACGGCCCAGCGTTAACGTCAGAGTTTGGCATCGAATCGTATGCGCGGTCTTGGGACCAGTGGTGCGAATATGGCGGCGGCGGCAGAAACGATTCGCTGAAGCTATGCTGAAGCAACTGGTACATGACGCCTCAAGCGCGAAAACGAGGGAGGAGCTCGAGAAAGTCGTTGGCCAGCCAACCTATACCCTTTCGGGTTCTGGCTGGGAAGGAGGACCGGATGAGAGTGGGGGAATAACAATCCCAGATAGAATCGAGGTATACAGTTGTCACGGCTGCTTAATCGATGTGTGGTTTCGTGACGATGAGATTTGTTCGGTATCCGGCTGTGTTCCCTGGGATGCTTGGGATTTCGCTTGCCGAATCGAAGCTTTGCAAGTGGAAGAAAGCGGGGCAGGTTCACTTTAAGCCAATACCATCCGCTGGAAATTTTTTTCACGCTGCCCCCGACTACATGGCCGCGCGCACTGTCACTCGGCTTACTTCGTCGGGGTAATAAAGGTTTCAAGAATCTTTTTCTTAACGGTGGGCGGTGAACTCGTTAGCATCTTGGCAACCAGACAAAGGTTCCTGACACTTTTTGTTTCCCTTTTGCTTCTCCGACCTTTTGCTTCCCAATTCTTTCTTCTGTCGTGCGTCCTCTTTTTTTTGCCATAGAGCGTTTTCTTGCAGCATGATCTGATTGGCAAAGTCGGAGACTTTTGCTGATAGTTGACCGATCCTATGAAATACTCGCGTCATATCTTCGTCGCTTGCCGGCAGCTGTCGCGATTCCGTTTCGCGCCGTATAGCCATCTCCTTTTGAAACGCATCCATCACGAGCGACACCAACTGAAATCGCAGTTGTTGTGCCGCCTGATTTTGACTTTGTAAACGATTCGCGCTCGCCGTGATGTTACCGAGCCTATTCTCCGCCTCCGCCTCAATATCCTTCCATAAGCGCTTGCTGGCTTCGATCGGCAGCGTTGACTTCATCAGCGGCGAAGCGCCATCTTCCATCCGTTCGCGTCTCATTTGCGAATACTGCGACACTGCAGTATCGATCATGGCAGCTGCATCGGGAGAAGGTGTCTTACGTCCCCGGGGAAACTTTTGCATCAACGGGTGAACCTCGATCTTGTCCTTTCGCTCCGGACGATCAGCAGCAGCATCTTGTATCTCTTGGAACAGATCCACTGGGATTGCGTCGAGAAATAGCCGCTTCAGCCGCTCGGAGAATTTCTTGTTTTCAGCTTGGAGTGCATTGTATTCACTTTCTGAAAGCGGCGGCACGGTTTTCCACAAAAGGAAAACGCGATCTATTTGAAGCTTCATTAGCTCTAGAGCAAGTTTGTATGGTTCGCTTCCAGTTTCGAACTGAGACACGGCATAGGTACCCCTCACGGCTTGACTCAAAGTTGCTTGAAGCTGTTGCAATTGAAAACTATCGATGTCGATGTCGCTATTCCCTAGCACATCTTTAAGATGCGCAACAATCTCGCGAACGACCTCCTCTCTTTCTGGCCGCTCCTTATTCTGCAACGCTTTCTCGATAGACGCTTGAAGGTCGCTGGCGTATTGAGCAACGGCAATCGCCTGGACATTTTCCGGCATAACAGACAGCCAAAGTAGTGTGCCGCAAATCACCGGATAACGAACTAAGGTTCTGACGACCCGTCTTTTGAAATTCATCACCGTGTCCTTCTGAATAATAAAGATGTCAGGAACCTTTTTCTTAACGGTGGGCGGTGAACTCGTTAGCATCTTGGCAACCAGACAAAGGTTGCTGACACCTTCGTGTTGCTTCTTCTTTTGCTTCCCCTTTTTCCTTCAGCCGCGCTCAGCTTTGGCCGGACGGTCGGAGCCGTGGCGAATCGCGGACCAATCGATGGTTGCGACCCAGCAGTCTTCTTCATCGGAGAAACTCACGATTCCATCGACCAGAAGTTTATCGTGCGTGCCCTCAGCGGATAAATCGTCGGCATAGAATGTCAGGGGCAGGTTTTCGCGTAGCTCGATTTGGTGGCGCGCTAGATCCTCGATGGTGCCGACGCAATTCAAGCGCAGCCGGCCCTGTGAATCCGCATTGTGAAAGTCGGCGTAAATTGGTGGAGTCGCCATAATTGCGTGAACCTAAGGTTGGCGGGCTGGGTTTGGGTTGGCTGGCGTAAGCAACGGGCTTGCCTTTTCTGGGCTCAAGCCGACTAACGTAGCATGGTGCGGACTGCGGCCGGAGCTGCGAAGGACGTCGCCTCCTGCCGCTCGCACTGCGCCAACCGTTGTCACTCCGATCTGATTATGAGGCATACCGGCCGCCAGCTCGCTGAGCGGCACCCCCGCCGCGCATTCGACCGAAAGTCCGGTTATGCCTGAAGGATGGGTGCCCGTTCCGCGCCGCAGATCGGCGGGAAGATTCCGTCCGCCCCGGACCACGATTGCCTCGTCCGGAATGCGTTCGGCCATTCCCGCTCGTTCCTATCTGGACACGAAACAATTCCATTTTCCGATGAAACGCGCAACAGGTCAAATGCGACTGTCGCACCAGCGCCTACCCGCCCGCGCGGTTCTCCGATTCAAGCAG
>CAZHIV010000391.1:0-11482 GCA_964532675.1 uncultured Planctomycetaceae bacterium | reverse complement strand
TGTACCTGCCAACCGTCCACGCTACAGACCGTCGCCGCCGAATGCCGGTTCGCGCACTGGGCGTCGCCTTAGGCTTGCTTTACGGCGCCTTCGCAACGGCGGCCGAGCCGCCGGCCGCGCCCGATCTCACCGAGGTCGCTGTCACCGTCGAGGCCTACTTTGACTCGCTCGATGACTTCCAACCGGGCGACCTGATACGCCGCTCTCATATCGAAGAAGTGTTAGTCCGCCTGGCGGACGCCGGTTGGAACGTGGCGGGCGCGGAGCAGATCGTTCGCCGCGGGCTGGCGGACGATTCTTTCCTCGTGAAGCGGCTGTCGACGCCCAAGGGCCGGCAGTTCATGCGGAAGATTGCCGGCATGCCGGGAGGTTATTCGCATCTCGATCGCTTGAGCACCATTTCGGGCGGGCAGACGCTTGTCGACGATCTCATTCGCCGCAGGGGCGGCGCGGATTTGATCCGCTACCTGACGACGACCAGCGGCGGCCGTCAGTTGAGCCAACAGATGGCCGGCACGCCGCAGGGCGTCGATCTCAACAATCCGACCCGCCGGATCTATACGGCAGACGACTTGCTCTTTGAGCTAATGCGAGTTGGCAGCAAGAGGTGAGCAGGTGAGGGCCATCTGTAGGGAACGGCCTCTGTGCCGTTCCGTCTCTCTGTAGGGAACGGCCTCTGTGCCGTTCCGTCTCTCATGCCAAGTCGCGGAACGCCGCGGAGGGCGTTCCCTACAGAGTCGTGAACCTAGCGGAACGCCGCGGAGGGCGTTCCCTACAGAGTCGCGAACCTAGCGCATGCTGCCGCGCGGGCGGAAGCCGTCGTGGCTGGCTGTTTGGGGGATGGCTTCACCCGGCAATCGGATTCGCGGCGTGGAGTCGGGCAGCGGATCCGGCGGGGGCGAGGGAACGGCCCGCAAGCGAACGTCCATCGTATTTGTCGGCGCCGCGTTTTGCATCGGGACAGACGGCTGGGCGGCGGGCGTTTGCGCCATGGCAAACGGAGCCACGGGCGGCGGCAGCATCGGTCTATCGATCCGCGGCGGCTGCCAGGGACTGATTAGCTCCGGCGCCACGTTGCCGAAGTCCGGCTCGGTGTACGAGGCTTGCACCACGCCCTGGTCGGGCGCTGGAGCGGCCAACTCGATGGGCGTGGGTGCGATCGGCGCGATCGGCGCCGGCTCCGCGGCTCGTGGCAAAGCGAAACGCAGCTCGTCGCTGTCGGCGGGAACCGCGACGGCGGCCTCTGTCGCGACCACGGCCGTGGGCGGCGCGGTTGGATTCGAAACGGTGCGATTCTCGGTCGCCGCCGTGGAGTTGCCGTCGGCCGGGGACCATGCCAGGCCGTTTGCATCCACGGCCGGTTGCGTGCTGCTCTGCATGACGGGCAGCGGATCGCCCGGATAATAGGGCTGCGCCTGGCCGGGCAAAATGGCGCGGGTGGCGGGCGGAGGAACGCGGTCGGGCGCGAGGAAAGGATTGGCGATTCCCCCGCCGCCGGAGTTGCTTTGGCAGCCCATGGCGCCGAGCGATACGGCCAGCGCAGCGAGGACGGCAGCGTGGCTCGCGTTCGGATGAATCCTTTTCATCCGCGTGTTCCTTGGGGCGCGCTGCGATGGGCAACCAAGCGCGCGGCACGAGTGCAATGATCCGGCAGACGAGTAGCGAGCCGCGAGCATAGCGGCTCGCCGAGTCGTGTCCAGATCGGTTCGCGGCGCTTATCGAATCTCCCTCCTCGCCACGGGGGAGGGTTGGGCAGGGGCGATTCTGCAGCTAAAAATCACCCTCCCCCGGCCCCTCCCATCAAGGGAGGGGAGATTTGATAGCGTGCTATCACTGCTGCGCGACCGAGCCTCGCTGGGCGACGAACGGGTTTACGACCACCAGCGGCTGAGGCTGGGCCGTTGTGCGGGCACTGCGATCGGTCGTCGCGGCGGCCGGCTTCGTCTGCGGCACGTAGGGATTAATGATTTCGACCGCTCTCGCCTCGTGCTCCACTTCCGGCGTCATCACGTGCGGCGGGTAGGCGAACGGGCTGTAGCCGTAGGTTCGCGGCACCGGATAGCTGTAGTAGACGGGCGGGTAGGCGGCGAAATGGGGCACCTCGTAGCGCAGCGAGTTGTACATCCATCCGTAGCCGTAGCCGTAGTCACCGTAGGAGCCGCAACCGTTGTCGGCCGACACGGGCGGCGCGGCAATGAAACCGAGCGCGGCAAAGAGAAGTGTGCAGAGAAGAATGTGTCGCATCATGGGAGATTCCTCGAGTGAGTGATCGCGATATGGGCAGAACTTGCTATCTTCCAGGCTAATTGGGGGACGAGGCGGATTCAACCTGACCGTAGCCGGGGGGCCACGCCCTCCGGGCCCGGACCGCGTGGCGGTCCGGCTATTGGCTACATGGAAGCGTGAATCGCGCTAGAATGGCCCTATGGACCGCGTGGAGTTGACCGAGATTCTGAAGCAACGGGCCGTCGAGCTGGGCTTTTCGCGGTGCGGCGTGTGTCCGGCCGTCTCGCCGCCCGGGGCGGCCCGGCTCGATGAATGGCTGGCCGCGGGGTACGCCGGGCAGATGCACTACCTGGCCGATCGCCGGGAGGCTTACGGCCATCCGAACAGCGTTTTGGATGGGGCGCGGAGCTTGGTGATGTTGGCGATGAACTATCGGACCGCCGAGCCGGCTGTTCCAGACGCAGGGCAGGGGCGCGTGTCGCGGTATGCTTGGGGCGAGGCCGACTATCACGACGTTATTCGCGAACGGCTCGACGCGCTGGCCGACACGTTGCGGGCGGAGGCGCCGGCGGCGCGGGTTCGCGGCGTGGTCGATACGGCACCGCTCTTGGAGCGGGAATTCGCCCAGCTCGCCGGACTGGGCTGGATCGGAAAGAACACGCTGCTCTTGAACCGCGACGAGGGCAGTTGGTTCTTTCTCGCCGCGCTTCTCACCGACGTGGACCTGGAGTACGACGCGGCGCACGAGACGGATCATTGCGGCACGTGCCGGGCCTGTCTCGACGCCTGCCCGACGGGCGCGTTTCCGCAGCCGTACGTGTTGGATGCGTCGCGCTGCATCAGCTATCTGACGATCGAGTTGCGAGAGGCCGTGCCGGCGGAGCTGCGCGAGGGCGTGGGCGATTGGCTGTTTGGATGCGACGTGTGCCAGGAAGTTTGCCCGTGGAATTCGCGCTCCCCGCTAAGCCGGCAAGCGGCGATGGCGCCGCGGGAGGACAGCAACCCGATGGATCTCATCGGGCTGTTCGAGCTGGATGAGGCGGCGTTTCGGACACGTTTCCGGCATACGCCGCTGTGGCGGCCGAAGCGGCGCGGCATCCTGCGCAACGCGGCCATCGTACTGGGCAACCGGCCGACGCCGGCGGCCCTGCCCGCGCTCGTGCGAGGACTGAACGACGACGAACCGCTCGTGCGCGGGGCCTCGGCGTGGGCGCTGGGCCGCTACACTCAGCCGGCAGCGCGGCGGGCGCTGGAGCAACGGTCGAAAGTTGAGACGGACTGCGATGTAACGAACGAAATCGCAGGTGCATTAGGGAATGACATTGACCCCCATGCGCGCGAGGCAACACAATTAACACGATGGCAGAAATGACAAGTGACGAAGAAAGCCTCACGCAAAGGCGCTAAGACGCAAAGAGATGATAAAGAGCGAACTTCGCGCCTTTGCGACTTTGCGTGAGCAATCCCTTCTGTAATCTACGGTAGACGATGAATTCTCCACTTAACGAACTTCGAATCGGGCTTTTGCGGCTCGACTTTCCGGTGGTGCAGGCGGCGCTCTCCGGGTACAGCGACATGCCGATGCGGGTGATCGCCCGGCGGCTCGGGGCGCCGTACACGATTTGCGAAGTGATGCTCGACAAGTTCGTGGTGGAGCTTAAGCCGCGGCGGAGGAACCGGCATTTTCTGCAAGTGGCCGACGAGGAGCATCCGACGGGCGGGCAGTTGATGGGCGCCGACCCGACGGATTTCGCGCCGGCGGCGCGGCGGCTGGTCGAGCACGGGTTCGACGTGATCGACATCAACTTCGGCTGCCCGGTGAAGAAGGTGCTGGGCCGTTGCCGGGGCGGGTATCATCTGAGCCAGCCGGCCGTGGCGCTGGAGATCGTGGGCCGGGTGCGGGAGACCGTGCCGGCGGAGATTCCCGTCACGGTGAAAATGCGGCGGGGGATCGACGACACGGCGGAGAGCCGCGAGAAGTTTTTCGAAATCTTCGACGGCGCGTACGAGCTGGGCGTGGCGGCGATCACGGTCCACGGCCGCACGGTGCACCAGCGTTACGACGGGCCGTCGCGATGGGAGTTCCTGCGCGAGCTGAAGCAATACGCGGGCCGGCGCGTGGTGCTGGGGAGCGGCGACTTGTTTACAGCGCAGGCCTGTTTCGACATGATGCATTACACGGGCGTCGACGGCGTGACGGTCGCCCGCGGCGCGATCGGCAATCCGTGGATCTTCGCCCAAGCGCGGGCGCTGGCCCCCGGGGAGCCGCTGCCCGAACCGCCCACGCTCCACGAGCAGCGTGAAGTGATCTGCGAGCACTACCGGCTGGCGGAGGAGGTGTACGGAGCCGACCGGTGCCTGAGCGACATGCGGAAGTTCGCGATCAAGTACTCGCAGCTCCATCCGGAACACGCGGCGGTGCGGGCCGACTTCTGCGCGGTTCGCCAGCCGGGCGGCTGGCGAGCCGTGTTGGAGAAGTGGTACGCGGCGAACGGGCCGGGTGTGCATCCGCAGGTTGACGAACCGAATCCGCGCTCCCGCGAAGTGGAGCTCGCGCAGGCCTGAGCCGGGCGGCGTCGGTTGGTCGTCTGTAGACCAGGTTGACGTGGTCCCGTTCTTTGTATTCGCCCGGCTGGGCGTAACGCAATTCTCTACTGCGTTTACAGCATATTCTCGACACCGCCGGCCGGCGCGGAGAGCGCTTCCTTGCCGGCCGCCAGTCGTTGGAACGCGACTTGCACTCCGTCATCGCCGGCAGAGTTCAGAACGAGTGTTTCCTTCAGCCTGAGATCATCACGAGTGGGTCGAGCGCTGGATTTAATTCGAAAAAGGTGACTGCCATGGCACGCTGCATGAATCGATCAGGGGCGTTTGTTTGTACCTTATCGTTCGCCGTGCTGCTGGGCGGCGCTGTTTCGGTCGACGGCCAGAACGAGGCGGTGCTCGATACGCCGGAAGCGAGCGAAGGGACGGATGTCATCGTCGTGTACCCGGACGATGAGGCGGCGGACGACCAGACGCGGGCGGAGCGTTCCAAGGCATTGCAGCGGCGGGCGGGCGAGCAAATAGCCGACGAACCGCGGGGGCGCGCGGTCGTGCTAGGGATGTACGTGCAAGAAGCGGACAGCAGGCGGATGAAGGTCGTCGAGGTGGGTGCGGCATCGCCTGCCTTCGATGCAGGGATCCGCAAAGGGGATGAAATCGTCTCCTTCGATGGCTTCACGGCGGACTCGTATCGTAAGTGGATTGACGGTATCCGCAAGCTCATGAACGACGCGCCGGAAGGCGACACGATGGCGATTCAATTGATCCGTGACGGAAAACAGATCAATTTACGGCTTCGCAAGCCGGCGGCCCGCGCCGACGAATTGCCCGATACGAGCACGGGCACGTTAAACCAGCAGCCCGCACAGTCCAGCCAGCCGCCGTTGCCGATGCCGGTGCCCCAACCGGGCCAGCCCGCTCAGGGATATGGCGACGACAATGATATCACGGTGGCGCCCTTCTTCGGCGGGCAGTTCGGCCAACGGATGGGCGGCACGACCGACCGCGCAGTGGCGGAAATCTTTCGCGTGGATGGGGCGCAGCAGACCGCGCAAACTGGTCAACCGGGCGCACAAGCTACAGCGCCGCAATTGAATCCGAACGGCGCCGGTCAAAATGCCGGCGGTGGGCTGGGGGCCGGACAGACTGGCCAGACCGGAGCGCGCGTGGGGTTGGCCGGGTTTCGCAATTCTCAAAATGGCATGCTGGTGATGCTCGACGTCGGCGGCTTGTCGCCGGGTAATTACCTGGTGGGCATCGAGGAAGGCGGCATGATGGGCGGAAGTGTCGGAGCGGGGAGCGGCGCCGTGACGCCGCCGCAAACGCCAGCGCCGCCGCAGCGGCAGGGTCAATTCGAGCCACCGGTGCAGCGCGATCCGCCATCGCGAGTCGGCCCCTTGAACGGCACAGCGCCGGCCAATCAACAACCCAGCAACCGAGGCCAGGGCGGGCAGCCGCAAAGTAATCACGAGGCGCCCCGCTACGTTCCGCGCAGTGTGCTCGCACAGATTCTGCCCGATACGCCGCCTGTCCTCCATCCGAGCCAGACCGATGGGCCAGGCCCCAACGGTGGCGTGCCGAACCAGAATACGGGAACAGGCGGCGTGGGAACGGGCGTCGGCCCCACGATTACCGTCGGTACGCTCACGGTCGATCAGAGCGGCACGGGGCGCTTGCAGCAGGTCGTCGAGGGCATGCAGGTTCAGCACGTGCTCGGCCAGTCGATCGTGATCTACTCGCAAAACGCACCGTCGAACACCGCGCTGCCGCCCAATTTGAATCCGGGCGCTGCGGTGGGAAGCGGCCAGCCGGCAACAGGCCAGCCTGCGACAGGGCAACCAGCGGCAGGGCAACCTGCGGCGCCCACGACAGGGCAGCCAGCGGCGCAGCAACGATTGGGTGGTGCTGCCGGCGGTGCCGGGCGGAATGGCGAGCAAAGCCCAATCGACGTTCAAATGCCGAACGCCGGTCAACCGGGCGGCAACCAGATGCCGGTTGCGGCGGGCACGATCCGCATGGTCTCCGATCGCCGGCCCAACGGGAATGCCGGCACGGGGACAGGATTGCAGCCGGAAGCGAACTTGCCGGCCACCGGACAGGAACTGCGCTAGGTATTTAAGTGAGCGAAGGGCAATGCCATGTGCGTTTTCCTCTGTGCCAACCCGAACGTGCATGCGTGGCTCGACGTGATCGTGGCGCGCAGCGAGCGGCAGTCGCTGCAGCTTTCGGCGCTCTGCCCGGGCGACCCTTACGAAGAGCCAAACGCGGACCTCGAGGCGGAGCCTGGCGCGTCGCCGCTGGAGCAAGGTGCTCATTCGAGCCGGAACCTCGATTACCGGCTCGACCGGTTGCGCTATGAGCGGGCCGATTGCGGCCATTGGTCACCGCCAGAACGGCACCATTCGCTTGAGGCGCTCGCTAACGCTTGGGCCCGGTTCCTCGGATTGGTCGGCTGGCGGCGATGACGGCAATTCTTTTCGGGGCGCGTCGTCGATCACGATCTGCGGTTGCACGGGCGGCGTGTAGGCCGTGATGAAGCGGGGCCAATAGCTTTCCAGCAGGCGGACACAATCGGTGATGCGCCCGGCCTCGAACGCCCGCTGGGCGGCGTGAATCAGGATGAAGAACTGTTTGATCTCCGCCTGCGCGTTTTGATAGAACTTCAGCGGGAACAGCAGGTCGTAGAGGATCACGTTGTCGAGCCAGACTTCGCCGGCGCCGACGAGCTCGAATCGCACGCGCATTCGGCCGTTGGAATCAAGCGGCAGATCGTCGACGAGGATGGCGTAGGGGCGCCATTCGGCTTCCAGGCGCTGCGTGCCGGGTTGCGAACCGCCGACGATGAAGGCCCGCCGATACGCCTGCCCGGCGGACTGGGCCTCGAAGGCCATCCGCAACTCGGTGCCGGCCGCGACGTTTTGCGATCGGGCGAACACGGTCATCCACAACTGGCCGGTGGGCGGCGTCGCGAAGGGCTCGCTTTCCAGAACGGCGAGCTGCCCGGCGGAGCGGAGGTACGCCGACGTCTTGCCGTCCTGCGGCGTGGCCGCATCCAGCTCGGCCGTCGCGCCGTCGCCGCTCACCTGCCATCCGGGCAGCGACGCGCCGCCGCCGAGCGGCTCGAAACTCGGATTTCGCAGCGCGGAGTAAACTCGCCGCGCGGTGAAATCGCGATTGGCGACGTCGGCCAGTCGCTCGGTCAGCTCGGTCTTGCCCGTTTCGCTGATCTCCGCGCGAACTTCAACGACCTTCACGCCGGGACTTACAATGCGTACGGCCTCGACGGCATACGGTTCCAGCGAGAGCGACCAAGGTTGCTTGCCGGCGACGAGCGCGCGCGACGACGGGGCGGTTCCATCGGCGTCCCGCGCGATAGCTGGCAGCGGCTCGAGCGTCGTCGGCTGGCTCACATCGAGCGTCACCTCCGCCTCGGCTTGCCACGCGCTGGCATTGACGACCAACAGCGTCGTGCCGTGAGGCTCGGAGTACGAACGCACGAACACGGGCTGAGCGGCATGCTCGGTGACTTCGGCCGCGGAGGGGAGTTGCCGCAGAAGGTCGCGGACTTGCCGCAGCGCGTCCTCCTGGCCGAGCGGCAACCGCTCGCCGCCATCGAGCAATACGGTGGGATCGTTGTCCAACAGGGCAAGTGCGTAGGGCTGCCGCACGGCCGTGCCGTGGGCCAGCGGCTGGGGCGCAAGCGTCATTTGGCCGGCCACGGGAATGGGACTCTTCGCTTCGAACGATGCCAGCCGCCGACGCCGCGTGGGATGATACAAAACGGCGGCGGTGCCGGCCGATTCGGCTCCGCGGCCCCAGGACGCCGCCGCCTGGCTGATCTCCAGGTCGACGGCATGGTCAACCAGCGGCGCCGTAGGCTCGACAAACCGCGGCGGGCACACGGCGACGCCCGGCAGGTTCTCCAATGCGCGGCGTTCGATGCCCAGGTCGAGAAGCACGCGCTCCACTCGATTCTCGCCGATCAGCTCGGGTCGCACCCGCGCGGCGAGCTGGGGATGGTCAAACGACTCTTCCAGCGTGAGGAGCAGACGCCGCTCGCTGGAAGTCTCTCGCACCAACCTGGCAACTTGCTCGTAAAACTTGGTGACCTCGGCTGCCCGCCACGACCGCCAGGCGGCGGCATGTTCGCCGGTCAGGATCGCATGCCGGGCGGCGAACCGGCCCGCACCCGTCGCGTCGAGTTGAATGCCGGTGTCGCGTTGGAAGCGGCTTATGGTAGCGTCGTCGAGGCCCCACTCGAGTGGCGGCAATTGGGCGTAGCCGTGCGCCGACAACTGAACGGCCAGGCCTGCGAAGCTCGGGTGATTGTCGCACCGCTCGACGAGCTCGCGCACTACGTTCAGCACGGCCTGCTGAACGCGCGGCTCCAGCAGGTTGTAGTAGGGCGCCAGGCCGTCCCGGGCGCCATGCGTGGCCAGCCAGGTTCGCCCGTCGGGGCCGACCCATTCCAGGCCGGACGAGCGCGGATCGCTGCGCCGACGAAGTGTTTCCAGTTCGGGGAGCGGCGCGGCCAACTGGATGGCGGGCACGCAGGCCAGCCCCTCGCGATCGAAGACCCGCAGCAGCAGCTCCAGGGCGTCCCGGTCGGTGCCTTCCACCGTGCCGCGGCCCGTATTGTACCGCGGGGTGGGCAACAACTTCGCGCTGGGGTACAGCGTGCTGCCGTCGGCCAGTACATTGATCACCGCGCTGTTGTAGCCGCCGTAGCGAAGATAGTCGGCGAGCCAGGTGGCGCTTTCATAAAACGTCTGCCAGTCGTCGACGCTAGCGCCCTGGGTGGCGGTCGACGTGTCCGCGGCCAGGCGGCCTTGGCCGGCGCCGAACGTTTCGGGGATCAGCGGCCGCGCCAGGTAGGCGGCCACGAGCCGATCGGAGGACGGCGGACCGGCCGTTTCCGTCGCCAGGCGGCCGCTGCGCAGCTTTCGCACGCGGATCGCGCCGAATCGCGCGGCGGCCGTCGGGTGCGCGTTGGCAACGAGCAGCAGCGGGGCCTGCGTGCGCGGCCAGAACACGAGGCGGTGCGTCAGCGTCTCCTTCAATTCACTACGGCCGAAGCCCTCTACGAACGCGCCGCTGTCGCGGCCGACGCCCTCGATAAAACCGGCCGCGTTCGGCTCGAGGATGCTGACGCCGAAGTGCTGCTCTTCATTGCCCGGGTAGTCGATCTCCAACAGGTGGGGCGTGAACGCGGCTTCCAGCGGCAGCGAATAGGCTTGCCAGTGCGGGTCCATGCCGGCGACGGTCGGCGGCAGCTCCACGAATCGCCCCAGCGGCAAATCGACCGAGCCGGCGCGGATGCTGCCCAGCGGGCCGCGATTCAAACCGGGTATGCGGCGAAGCTGCGTCCAGCGTGGCAGCCGCTCCCACCAATGCGGGCTTGTGGGGTCGATCTCCAACACCGTTTCCCAGTGCGGCGGCTGCGTGGTGCGCGGCGGCCGCGCATCGAGCACCACCACGTCGAAGCTCCGCTCGGCCAGCGGCGTCGGCGGGCCGAAAAAACGCTCGCGAAAACCCGACGGGCGGAGTACCGCGACGCGCACCGCATAAACCCCTTCGCCGGCGGGCAAAGGAACTTCGAGCTCGATCCGCGGATGTCCTTCGACGGGCACTTCCATCCGCTGCTCGTTGGCCCAGATCGTTCCCTCGCCGCGGGCCGGCGAGAGCGTGGTGTGGACATCGAGTGTCGTTCCCGGCACCACGTCGGCCAGCGCCGCTTCCAGCTCGAACGCGAGCTTTTCACCGGGCACGAAGATCAGCGGCTCGCGGTCGGTCACGATGCGCAGCGCTTCGGGCGGCACGAGCTCGATCTTCAGCGTGTTGCCGCGGTCGTCGAGGCGTGCGACGTAGGGCTGCGTCGCCAGCTCCGAAAGCGCGACGGGCGTCGGCGATCGTTGCTGGGCAATGTTGCTCGAAAGTTCCACAAGTAGCTTCGAACCCTGATTGGCGGCGACGGTGACTTCGATCGCGTCGTGCGAGCGCGCGCTGAGCGACGCGAGGTGCACGCAGCCGTCTTCGAGCCAAATGGAAGCTGTGCTATCCGCGGCAAGGCCGAGCAGCTTCATTTTCGAAACCGATCCCTGGTCGAGGGCGAACCGGCCGAACCAACGGCTCGCTTCGCCGCCGCCCCAGGTGACGCGGAGCCGCACTTCCTCGCCGGCGGGCGCTTGTTGGGCGACGGATGCGGGGATCCAAAAGGCCCATATCACGAGCGCGAGCGCGACCGCCCGGCCGAAGCAGTCACGACGATGCACGCCGCGCGCACGCTGGGCGCAGGTAAATGGCAACGAGAACGGACGTCCTTGTCCGATCATAACGCGTGAATTTTTGGCGAAGAGAGGTCGGCGCAGCGCTGCCGATTGGGCACCGCCGAGGCAATCTAAATCCCGTGGCCGCAACGGTTTCCCGCCGCGGGGCAAACGGCGGATTGTAGAGAGCCCGCCGCCAGTCAGCCAGAGCAGCTTGCATACGGGTTTCTGCGGTGAAAATGCGGGTTGCGAACTGCTAGCGGCCGGACCGCCTCAGCGGTCCGGACCGGCGAGCGTAGCTCGCCGGCTATTGGTGTTGCGATAGGTGGTGCAGGTACTCGTCCGCGGCGCGGGTTAGTCGTTCGACGTCGTCGTGGCACAGCTTGGCGACGTCGTTCGCTTCCCAGCGGTCATCGGGGCGGACATACAGCTCGGCCGGCTCGTTG
>CAZHIV010000390.1:0-8099 GCA_964532675.1 uncultured Planctomycetaceae bacterium | reverse complement strand
TACATGCTTGACCGCCAATTGGGGTCCGCCCCCCCGGGCATTCCGTCCCCTCTGGCAGCCAGCCGGCGCGGACGAAATCTCAACCGTCATCTGTCGTTCCGCCGCTGCTCGATCATCGCCAGGATGACCGCCCTGCACGGCCACCAAACAGCGCCCAATCAGCGCCCAAACTAGGACCACGTTGGGGCCGCTCTACTCCCGGACCAGCCGCA
Source organism: uncultured Planctomycetaceae bacterium (assembly GCA_964532675.1). Classification (GTDB taxonomy): domain Bacteria; phylum Planctomycetota; class Planctomycetia; order Pirellulales; family Lacipirellulaceae; genus JABDGM01. Next base: position 7,887 of record CAZHIV010000390.1, on the reverse strand, counting down.
GGACGGCTTCGCGGACCGCTTCGGTCAGGGCAGGCCACGCCTGGACCACTTCGGCCAACTCAGCGCTACTGGGGCCAAAATCGGGGCCAAGTGCATTGATTTCTGCAGCGCTGGAATCGCTCAATTCGCGCCGCCCTTGTTTTCCAGTGTCGGCGATGCTACTTTCGAGTCCCTCATCGCCCACTCGCAAGGCGCAAAATTTCAGGTATATTGGTTAGTCAGATTGGCCCCTTCAGACCTGCAAACAAGTTTTAAGAGCGTCCGACGATTTGATTGAAACCGCCAAGAACGCAGAGGTCGCCAAGAGAAAAACATCGCTTTTGTGTCTTCCTGGGCGTCCTTTGCGTTCTTGGCGGTTCAATTGGTTAGAGTCTCTAAAAGAGGTTTGACTAATGAAATCCACCTTCCGTGTTCTTCTCTCTCTTGGGGCGGTGCTCGCCGTGCTAACCGCGACCCCGAAATTGGCGGTAGGGGTAGTGCTCCTCGACTCCTTGCAGGGTGACCAATTCACCAGTCAAAATACGACTACTTATTACAACCACAATTTTCCGGTCGAAGACCTGCGGCATGCCGCTCGATTCACGGTTCCAAGCGATGGGAACTACAAGCTGCTGCCGGTCAATCTACTCGTGGCGGCACGCTCCAGCTCAAGTCAGCAACTAACTGTCACCTTGTACGAGGATGCGGCGGTATTTCCCGGAAGTATTCTCGACACGAAAACGCTGACCAACCTGCCCGTTCGCCCGGACGGCTCCGGCGAACTGACGATACCGATCACGTCGGTTGATTTCGATAATGCGCCGAGCCTGCTAGCCGGGCAGAACTACTATGTCGCGGTCTCGGTGCCAGCCGGCGGGGGCGACATCTACTGGTGGCTGAATCGAAACAATCAGCAGGGTACGGTCGCCGTTCTCAGCTCTCCCTTGAACGGCACAGATTGGACCGTACACGAGAACGCGATATTGCCTCGATTGACGGTTCGCGCCGAGCTTGTCCCCGAGCCGGCAACCATGATCCTAACACTTGCGGGAGTTGTTGGATTCGGCGGGGCGGCAAGGGGCCGTTGGTCAGTGCGGCTGCCGGAAGGCCGGGCGGCGAAGCGGTAGCTTGTTGACCGCGGCCGCTCGTTTCGTCCGTCGTACGCTCGCCGTCGTCGCTCCCTATTTTCGGAAAAGGCTCGTCGTTCTCGGATGGTTGGAGACGTCATGTCGATCGACGACCTTTGGTACAAGAATGCGATTATCTACTGCCTGGACGTCGAGAAGTACATGGACGCCAACGGCGACGGCGTGGGCGACTTCGAAGGATTGAGCCGCCGGCTGGAGTACCTTGCGGGGCTCGGCGTCACGTGCGTCTGGATCCAGCCGTTCTACGATTCGCCGAACCGCGACAATGGGTACGACGTCAGCGATTATTACAACGTGCACCCCAAGCACGGCACGCTGGCTGACTTCGTGGAGTTCACCAACCACGCCGAGTCGCTGGGGATACGCATCATCGTCGACCTCGTGGTGAATCACACCTCGATCGAGCACCCGTGGTTCCAATCGGCGCGTCGCGGCCCCGAATCGCCGCACCACGACTGGTACGTCTGGTCCGACGAGCGGCCCGAGGACCACGCCAGCGGCATGGTGTTTCCCGGCGTGCAGGAAACGACGTGGACCTACGACCGCAAAGCCAAGCAGTATTATTTCCATCGGTTCTACGACTTCCAGGCGGATCTGAACACGCACAACAAACAGGTCCGCGAAGAGATTTACCGGATCATGGGGTTCTGGCTGGAGCTGGGCGTCTCCGGCTTTCGGATGGATGCCGTTCCGTTCCTCATCGAGCGCAAAGGCGCCGGCGTGAAGCCGGTCAAGGACTTCGAGCTGCTGCACGAGATGCGCGACTTTTTGCAGTGGCGCCGCCGGGACGCGATCCTGCTGGCCGAGGCGAACGTGCCGCCCGAGGAGAGCATGAAGTACTTCGGCGAATGGGGCGACAATCTGCAGATGATGCTCAACTTTCCCGTCAACCAGCGCCTCTTCTACGCGCTGGCGAGCGGCGAGCTGGGGCCGCTTTGCAAAGCGTTGCGGGAGACGGAGCCGCGCCCGCGCGCGGCCCAGTGGGTCCAATTCTTGCGCAGCCACGACGAGTGCGATCTGGGCCGATTGACCGAGTCGCAGCGGCAGAAGGTCTTCCAGGCCTTCGGCCCGAAAAAGAACATGCAGCTCTACGACCGCGGCATCCGTCGCCGGCTGACGCCCATGCTGGGCAACGATCGGCGCCGGCTCGAGCTGGCGTTCAGCTTGCTCTTTTCTTTGCCCGGCACGCCGATGATGCAATACGGCGATGAAATCGGCATGGGGGACGACCTGTCGCTGCCCGAGCGCGAGTGTGCCCGCACGCCCATGCAGTGGACGAGCGAACGCCACGGCGGATTTTCGCTGGCCGACGACGTGGTCCGGCCCGTTATCGACGACGCCGAGTACGGATACGAGAAAGTCAACGTCGCCGACCAGCGAAGAGACGTCGACTCGCTGCTCAATTTCATCGAGCGCACCATCCGCGCTCGCCGAGAGTGCCCTGAAGTCAGTTGGGGGCAGTACGAGATACTGGACGCCGGCGTGGCCGAGATCCTGGCCATGCGCTACGACTGGCGCGACACGTCGTTGTTGACGTTGCACAATTTTTCCGATCAGCCGCGCACGGCGTCGATCAAGCTGGCCGTTCCGGGCGGCAACTTGCTCGAAGACGTGTTCCACAAGGAAAACAGCCGGGCGAAGTCGGGACGCCCGCATGAGATTCGCCTTGAACCCTACGGTCGCCGCTGGTTCCGGGTGGGCGCCGTGGACAACGCCTTGAACCGCTCCAATTTGTAACCGGGCGGCATCCGCGAGGCAGTTGGGGGCTCGGCCGGCGGCGCCGGGCCGTGCGGATGACAAATCGTCGCTCCGCACCGCCGAAATAGGTGCCGTTCTCGCTCGGCGACCGGCGTAGCCGAATACAGCCAGGAGGCCACTGTTCAATCGGTTCGTTGTCATCCATACTTAGGGTGGCAGGTCCTTTCTTGGGTAGGCAGGTATTATGCGCGACTCGATGAAAGCCCGCGTTGCCTCGCTCAGCCCGCGACAGCGGCAAATCGTTCGGCTTACCAGCTTGGGCTGCACCAGCCATCAGATCGCCACGATCCTCGGCATGTCGCGCTGGACGGTCGAGAATCACCAATTCCAGGCGAAGGAGCGACTCGGTGTTAGCAAGGCGGCCCTGCTGACGCGCATCGCCATCAAATACAAAATCAGCCCGCTCAGCGACGAGCTCACCAAGGCAGAACAGCGCAAGCTGGCCGCTCCCGCAAAGCGCAAAACGGCCCGCAAACCGCGCCGCCGCTGAGGTTGGCGCTTTCCCCGACTTCTCCATTCCGGATATTGCAATCGGAGGCCGCCGGATTGAATGCACGACGTATGTCGCTGCCCAGATGCCCGGCCGGGAGAATTGCATCGGCCCCCCGACGATGCTACAAAGGAACAGGGCTCCAGCGCTCCCGGTTTTATAATGGTCATTCGCCTGGCGTCGCGTGATCCTGCCGGCGACGCGCCTTGTCTCAGGCTATCTAATCCAATTGCGTAGCGTGTCATGGAACAAATCTCTTCTGAAAACGCTTTTAGCGCCGTCGAGTTTGCCGAGAATCCCGAGCCGCGGGTGCCTTGCGTGCTGATCGTCGATACGTCGACCTCCATGCAGGGGCCCCGCATCGACGAGCTCAACAAGGGCCTGAAGCACTACCAGCAGGAGCTGCTGGCCGATCCGCTGGCATCGAAGCGGGTCGAGGTGGCCGTGGTCACCTTTGGCGGCCGCGTGACCCGGCTGATCGAATTCGTCACCGCCACCAGCTTCCAGCCGCCCACGCTGCAGCCGATCGGCGGCACGCCGATGGGCGAGGCGATCAACACCGCCCTCGACATGATCGAAGAGCGCAAGGCCAGCTACCGAGAGCACGGCATCGCGTACTACCGGCCGTGGGCGTTTCTCATCACCGACGGCGAGCCGAACGACCACTGGAAGCCGGTCGCCTCGCGGGTGCAGGCCGGCGAGAACCAGAAGTCGTTCAGCTTCTTCGCCGTGGGAGTCGAGGGGGCCAGCATGGAGGTGCTCGAGGAGATTTGCGTCCGCAAGCCGTTGTGGCTGCAGGGCATGAAGTTCCGCGAGCTGTTCAGTTGGCTCTCCAATTCGCAGCAGGCGGTGTCGCGTTCCTCGCCGGGCGACGAGGTGCCGTTGGAAGATCCCACCGCCGGCCCGCAGGGCTGGGCAGCCGTATAAGCTGTAGCTGAATTCGCAAGAACTCAGGTGGTATGGCACTACTCTGAACTCTTGCGAGTTCAGCTACATGGCTGAACTAGCAGCTAATAGCTCGCAGCTAACAGCTAAACATGTGGCGACACATTGCCCAGAGTCTGCAGGGACCTTCCCACGTCGCCGGCGGCACGGCCTGTCAGGATAGCCACGTCGTGCACCTGTTGGGCGGCGACTCGGACGGCACGTTGATCGCCTGCGTGGCCGACGGCGCGGGCAGCGCCAAGTTTTCCGACGCGGGCTCGACGATCGCCTGCGCTGCGGTCGTCGAAAACGCCGCCGCCCATTTCGAGGCCGGGGACCGGCGGTTCGACAATCTGCGCCGCGAGGACGTGCTCCGCTGGTGCGACGATGCCCGCACGCGAATCCGCAGCGAGGCCGCGGCCCGCGATTGCGATTGCCGCGAGCTGGCCACCACGCTGTGCGTAGCGATCGCCGGCCCGGACTCGTCGGTCTTCTTCCAAATCGGCGACGGCGCGATCATCGCCGGCCATCACGGCATCTACGGCGTGGTGTTCTGGCCCCAAACGGGCGAGTACGCCAACTCCACGAATTTCCTCACGGCCGACGACTTTGAGGACCGCCTCGAGTTCTTGACCACGACCGGCCGCTGCTCCGAAATCGCCGTGTTCACCGACGGTCTGGAGCGGCTCGCGTTGCGGTTCGACAGCCAAACTCCGCACGGGCCCTTTTTCGGCCCCCTGTTCCGCGCCCTCAGGTCCGCCGCCGACCTCGACGGGCTGAACGAAGGTCTGCGCCAGTTCCTGGCGTCCGACTCCGTGCAAGCAAGATCCGATGACGACAAGACACTCATCCTCGCAACACGCCACGACTCCGACGACGCTGCTTGATTCGATTTGCCGCCCCATCCACTTGGGAAAGCAGATCGGCCGCGGCGGAGAAGGCAGCGTCTACGACGTCGAAGGCCAGCCTACGCAGGTCGCCAAGGTCTATCACAAGCGGCCGCTGTCCGACGTCCAGGTGGCCAAGCTGCAAGTGATGGTCTCCTGCTGGTCGAGCGCGCTGGAGACGATTTCCTCCTGGCCGAAAGCGCTGCTGTTCGATCCCACCTCGCGCAAGCCGTGCGGCATCCTGATGACCAAGGTGGAGGGCGCCCGGCCGCTGCACGAGCTCTACGGCACGACGAACCGCCGCCGGTATTTTCCCGAGGCCGGCTGGCAACATCTGATCCTGGCCGCCCGCAACACGGCCGCCGCGTTCCATACGCTCCACTCGGCAGGCATCGTCGTGGGCGACGTGAACCAGGGCAACTTGCTGGTCGACAACCAGATGTGCGTTCGCATGATCGACTGCGACTCGTTCCAGATCGCGAACGGCCAAACGGTCTACCATTGCCCGGTGGGCACGCCCCATTTCACGCCGCCGGAGCTGCAGTCGCTGCGGCTCCGCGAAGTGACGCGCACGGAGAACCACGACCGCTTCGGCATGGCGATCCTGGTGTTTCACTTGTTGTTCGTGGGCCGGCACCCGTTTGCCGGGCGGTACCACGGCCCGGGCGACCTGCCGATCGAAAAAGCCATCGCCGAGCGCCGCTTTGCCTTCTCGAAGAACAAGGAGGCGACGCTCGTCGATCCGCCGCCCGCGTCGCTCTTGATCGACGATTTGCCGCCTGGCGTGGCCAAACTGTTCGAGGCGGCCTTCCGCGCCGATGCCGACGGTCACGGAGCCCAGCGGCCCAGCCCCATGGACTGGGTAACGCAGCTCGAAGCCCTCATGAAGCGGCGAAAAACGTGCAAGTTCGACGCCGTCCACGTTTATCCGGCCGAGCTCGACGAATGCCCCTGGTGCCGCATCGAAGACGCCGGCGGACCGACCTTCTTCGTGCCGGCCGGCGGAACCACGATCCTCTCCGCCGACCGGCTGGCGGTGCTCGACGAGAAGATCCTGCTCCTGAACGAAGTGTCGTTCCCCGACCTGACACAGCGGCAGCTTGCCCTGCCACACATGCCGCCGCTGCGGCCGCTGCCCGAGATGCCCAAGCTCAACAGGGCCGACTACACGGCCGGGCTGCTTGTCGCATCCTGGGTGGCGTCGGTCGCGACGGCGCTGTTCGGCGGGGCGCTTGGGTTGACCACGGCCGGCACGCTCGCGGCGCTGGGGGTGGGTTTTATGCTTTCGCTGGCATTCGCCGTGGCCCTGATTGCGGGCAAACAGGCCCGCGCTCGCCGCAAGTCGGTCGATGATTTCGTCGCCTGGCTCACCAAGGCGCAAGAAGGGCTGTTTCAGCGCGGTCAAATGATCGCCGCCCAGCACCGCCAGCGCGAGGCCGCCTTCGCGCGCTCCACCGACGAATTGAAAACCGCCGTCGAGCAGTACCGCACCGCCGAAACGAACTTGCAGAGCGTCCTGGTGCAGCATCGCGAATCGCAAAAGGCCGACTTCCTGCGCGGCTACCTGATTCGCGACTACTACCGCAAGGTACCAGGCCTCAGCCCGTCGCAGGTCATCATGCTCGAATCGTACGGCGTGGAATCCGCGAACGACCTGGAGCGCCTGCGGCTCTACGGCATTCCCGGCATCGACGGCGAGCTGGTGCTGGAACTCATGCAATGGCGCAGCGAAACGGAGCGCGGGTTCAACTTCAACCCGGAGCACGGCATCACGCTGGCCGACGTCGGCGCGGCCCGGGAGGCCGCCGTGCGGCGCTATAAAATCTCGCAAGCCCGGCGGATTCTCACCGGCGCCAAGCAACTCGAAACCCTGGCCGCCGCCGGCCGCTCGGAACTCAATCGCGCGCTGGCGCAAATCAACCAGGCCGCCGACCAATGGCGCAACGTCGCCACGCAGCTGCGCGATTTCCAGAGCGGCCGCCGCCGCTTCGAACGCACCATCAACGAATCCCCGGTGCGAATCGTCAGCCTCGCCCTGGGCGTCCCCTTCGTCGCGTTCCTGCTCTACCTGATCGCCGAGTGGCTTCGCTGACAGCCCCACTGCCGCTCGCGGCTAAGCGGCACCCGCCATAGGCGTCCGGCGAGTCGGCGCAGTACAATACATGTACGGGCCGCTTGTCCGCCGTACCTGCCCTGAATAGCCGTTCTCGCGCCGCACCAATGGCCGACTCTCCACGCGATCTCGACCAGAACGCCGCGCCCTTAAGCGACGCCGAGTTCTTTTCGCCCACCCACCTGGCAGCGCGGCGGCGGGCGATCGAGGAAAGAGAGCGGGCCGCCGGCTTTCAGGGCGCCGATCACTTCAGCCCTACGCGGCCGGCCGGCCACGCCGAGGCCATTCGCACCAGCACCCGCCTCACCAGCGACTTCAGACGCCGTTATCGGAAAGGCGCCATGGACATCACGCCCCAAGATGTAATCGACGTGCTTAACTCGGCCGGCTTGAACAACTGGGTGCTGATGGGGTTGCACGGCTACATCGGCTACATGCCCGAGCCGCGGGCAACGCAGGATGTCGACATCATGGTGCCCTACAGTGGGCGGGCGCGGGCTCGGAAAGCAATCCTTGACCGCTGGCCCGCGTTGCAGGTGCGCGAATTGTCGCAAGTCACCCGCTTCCTCGATCCGGCCGACCTGGACC
>CAZHIV010000389.1:0-2857 GCA_964532675.1 uncultured Planctomycetaceae bacterium | reverse complement strand
TCACGCCGCCGTGAAAGTCTAGTTGTGCGTCAACGAAGTATAGGCGTCCATCACTGAGAGCCGATCCAAGAAGTTATTGAAGAGCTATTGGCAAAAGTTGGTGACGGCGTGAGGGGGTAAGGCGGCGTATCGTGGGGGTGTTTTGAGCCACCACTTCTCCAGCGAAGGAGTGATACGCCGTGACCGATGATCGCGTTGTTAAGCTGGCCCAGCCAGGCAGGTTTTCCGACCCGTTGACCGAGGTGCTGCGCTGCGGTGCCCGTGCACTTCTGAGCCATGCCATTGAAGCGGAGGTGGCCGCCTTCCTCGAGAGCCACGCCGAGGCGTGCACCCAAGATGGCCGCCGCCGGCTGGTGCGCCATGGCCATCTGCCCGAGCGCGCGATCATGACCGGCATTGGCCCAGTCGCCGTGCGCGCTCCGCGCGTGCGGGACCGCATGGGACAAGGCGAGGAGCGCATTCGCTTCAGCTCCGCGATGCTGCCGCCTTATGCACGCCGTTCCAAGAGCCTCGAGGTCCTGATTCCGATCCTTTACCTCAAGGGCATTTCGACTGGCGATTTCGCCGAGGCGCTGGGCGCGCTGCTCGGGCCGGACGCCGGCGGAGTGTCGGCCTCGACCGTTGGCCGGCTCAAGGAGGCCTGGACGGAGGAGCCTGTGCGCTGGCGCAAACGCGATCTCTCAGCCAAGCATTACGTCTATTTCTGGGCCGACGGCATCCATGTACAGGCCAGGCTCGAAGACGCCGCCCAGTGCCTTTTGGTCATTATTGGCGCCACGCCGGAAGGTAAGAAGGAACTCGTCGGTCTGATCGACGGCGTGCGTGAGAGCGCCCAATCCTGGCGAGAGCTTCTCCTCGATCTGAAGCGACGCGGCCTGACGATTGGTCCCGAGCTGGCGGTCGCCGATGGGGCGCTCGGCTTCTGGCAGGCGATCGAGGAAGTGTGGCCGCAGGTCCGCACCCAACGCTGTTGGGTGCACAAGAGCGCCAACGTGCTGAACAAATTGCCGAAGAGCCAGCAAACGAAAGCCAAGCGGGCGCTGCAAGAGATCTGGATGGCCGAGACCAAGAAGGAGGCACTCGCAGCATTCGACGCTTTTGTCGAAACCTGGGGCGTAAAATACGACAAGGCGGTCGAATGCCTGATCAAAGATCGCGATGCGCTGCTCGCCTTCTACGAATGCCCGGCCGAGCATTGGAAGCATCTGCGCACAACAAACGTCATCGAGAGCACCTTTGCGACGGTGCGCCATCGAACCGTGCGCTCCAAAGGATGCCTTTCGAACAAGACCGCGCTCGCGATGGTATTCAAGCTTGCCGAGTCCGCCGAGAAAAGCTGGCGCCGACTTGACGGACACAATCAGTTGCCGAAAATCATTCAGGGAGTAAAGTACGCCGACGGAATCGAGGTCGTCAGACCGCAAGTTCAAGCCGCCGCCTGAACCCTTCCGTCACCAAAATTCGGCGATAGCTTGGCCCCCGGGGGCGGAGAGTAATTCAATATCCTCTTTGTCGTTATGGTTGAGCTTTTCGAAGATGGCCTGCTCAACATACCACTCGACAAGAGCCGCATAGACGACGGCGGTAGCAACGTCTGGAGCGTCATTGACAAACGCCAATACCTGAGAGCCGATCCAAGAAGTTATTGAATCGCGGGAATCGGTTGTGATTCATTGATTGGCACCTGATTCGTAGGAGGTGCTGATGTGGAAGCCGGAGCATCGCCGCGCGGCGGCGCGGCCTGGGTTGCGCTATCCCAGTGATTTGACGGACGCGGAGTGGGCATTGATCGCATCGCAGATTCCGCCTGCCAAGCGCGGCGGCCGCCGCCGCGAAGTCGATGTGCGCGAGGTGTTGAACGCGATCTTCTACGTGCTTTCGACGGGCTGCCAATGGAAGGCGTTGCCCAAGGACCTGCCGCCGAAGAGCACGGTGCATTTCTATTTCATGCTGTGGGACTGGGACGGAACGCTGGAACGCATCCACCACGCGCTCTATGTCGAGACGCGCGAACGCGAGGGGCGAGAGGCCGGCCCGACCGCAGCCATCATCGACAGTCAAAGCGGCAAGGCCGCTCAAAAGGGGGCAAAATTCTCGATCCACAGGGCTTCGATGCGGGCAAGAAGGTTACGGGCCGCAAGCGCCACATCCTTGTCGATACGCTCGGCCTCTTGCTGAGCGTCGCCGTCCATTCCGCCGGCATTCAGGATCGCGACAGCGTGGCACTGGTGCTCGACAAACGGACGCGGCGATTGTTTCCATTCATCGAACGTATCTACGCCGACGGCGGCTATCAGGGGCCGCGCGTTCGCGCCGCCGCCGCCAGAACTGGCACCTGGACGATCGAGATCGTCAAACGATCCGACATCGCCAAGGGGTTTGTCGTCTTGCCCAAAAGATGGGTGGTCGAAAGAACCTTCGCATGGATCAGCCGATGCCGGCGCCTCTGCCGCGACTTCGAGCGTTATGCCAGAACCGTCGCCGCTTTCATCCGCCTCGCTATGATCCGCATCATGCTCAGACGCTTGACCAAGCCAAACCCCTCTGCATGAATCCGAACTTCTTGGATCGGCTCTAAGGATTCGAACTCGCGTAACGAAAAAGGGCGCGGCATGCCGGCCGCGCCCTCTTAATTTCGCTGTTCGCGGCGAAACTAAACCGAAGCGTAGAGCCGCCAAACCCAGGCGACGCGTTGGACCACCGGGTCCTGTTCGGCGGCCTGGAATGCCTGTACCGCACCCGCCTTGTCACCCTGCTCGTAAAGCGCAATTCCGAGCAATATCTGCGCGTTCGCGGGGTTCTGAAGCCCGCCTTTGGCGATACCGCTCTGAATGGCCGCGGAGGCTTCAGCGAAGCG